>NZ_JBSVXD010000014.1:0-59549 GCF_054070755.1 Pseudomonas sp. SDO5591_S426
CCAACCACACCACCCGTTAATCAGTATTGCAAAAATGGGGGTGACCATAGATTTTTTGTGGCCACGGCAGACAGCAGTCACGGCCGGCGCCAGGCCGTTCACGAAACAGCACAGCGCGATATTCCATATACCGAAGACCTCGGCCGCAAGTCGCGGGAGTTTGGGATCACCGGTTATCTGCTGGGCAAAGAGTACGACGTCGCCCGTGAAGAGCTGATCAAGGCATGCGAACAGCCCGGGCCGGGTGTGCTGGTTCACCCGTATCGCGGCGAGCTGACGGTTGTGTGCCGTGGACTCACCGTCAGTGAGAGCTCGGAAGAGGGGGGTATGTGCACCCTCACGATGATATTCCTGGAGGCGGGCGAGGCGTCGTACCCATCGGCGAAGGTCGACAGCGTCAACGCTATCAGCGCAAAGGCGGGTGAAGTCACCGAGGCAGGCAAAGAGAATTTCGTTTCAGACTTCCTTACCAAGGGTTACCCGTCGTTCGTGGCTGAGGCCGCGACGACGCAAATTCAGGGGCTGAGCGATTTCCTCAGTTCGCCCGAGTTCATCGTCTCCAGCGACATACAGGCGGTGTCTGATTATTACGACAAGGTCAAAAGCATAGGCTCGGACGCGTTCGACTTGATCCAGAAACCGTTCGAGTTTGCCGACCAGGTCGTCGATGCGATCAGCAGCATTCGGTCTGCCTTCGGTGGCAGTTCCTTCGGAATGCTGATGAGCCTGTACAACCAATACTTTTCCAGCAGCGACAGTGGTTCCAGCAACAAGACGCCAAGTCGTCAGCAGGTAGTGACGAACACCAACGCCGTGGCCGGGCTGGTTCGCCAGGCCGCTATCTCTCAGGCAGCGGTGGCGGCGGTGGTCACGCAGACGACCGAGGATGTCTCGAACGGTGGCACGAAAACTACGTCTTCACCGACGAAGTACGACAGCTACGAAGCGGCTATTGCCGTGCGCACTGAGCTCGCTGACCGCCTGGACGAGGAAAGCGAAACGACCAATAGCGATCCGGTCTACATCGCAGTCACTGATCTCAGGACCGCTGTGGTCCAGGCCGTGCCCGATCCGGAGCAGGATCTGCCACGTCTGGCGACATTCTCGCCGCGACAAACGCTTCCTTCATTGGTCGTTGCCTATCAGCTTTACGGCGATGCCAGTCGTGCCGAGGACATCGTGACGCGTAACGATCCGCGACGACCAGGCTTTCTGACTGGCGGCCAGCAGCTTGAGGTTCTTGCAAATGGATGACCTTGAACTGCTGGTCAACGGGACAAACTATTTTGGCTGGACTTCGCTCGGCGTTACCCGCGCGGTCGACGCGTCCTCGGGCGCTTTTACTGTGACGCTGACAGAGCGCTGGGAAGGTCAGGATGGAATGGCCGCACAAGAGGAACCTTGGCCGATCCTTCCCGGCGACCGCTGCGAGGTGCGCCTTGGCGGAATCCCGATGGTGATCGGCTACATCGATATCTTCAAGCCTTCGTTCAGCGCCAACGACCACACCATCAACATTCAGGGTCGTGACCGCACGGCGGACCTGATCGATTGCAGCGCCGTGCACACGCCGGACGAGTGGAAGAACATCGACCTTTTCCGTTTTGCCCAGATTCTGGCAAAGCCTTTCGGGGTCGGTGTATCGGCTGATGTCCCGGTGGGCGAAGTCTTTTCGGTGTGCAAGCTGCAGCAGGGCGAAACGGCATTCGAAGCGATCGAGCGATATGCACGGCAGCGCCGGCTGTCGCTGATGCCGGACGGCGCGGGCGGCCTGCTGATCACCCGGGCCGGCAATAAGCGTGCGTCGGTGGGGCTGGTCCAGGGCGAAAACATCCTCAGCGCCTCGGGCAGCATTGACCACAGTCAGCGATTCCGTAACTACCTGGTGAAGGGGCAGGCAGCATACGACCCGACCAGCGAAGGCGAGACGGAGGCGCACATAGAAGGCGGTGCCAGTGACAGCGGCATCAGGCGCTATCGGCCCCTATTGGTCGTTGCTGAGTCCGGCAGTTCGTCCGGCAGCGCCCAAGAGCGCGCCACATGGGAGGCCAACAGCCGACTTGGCAAGTCCGCTTCAGCATCCATCACCGTGCAGGGCTGGCGTCAGACCCCAGGGGGCCCGCTGTGGGAGCCTGGCATGTTGGTTCAGGTCAAGTCGCCGTGGTTGCGCATGGATGGGCAAATGATCATCCGCCAGGCCACCTATGAACGCGGCGAAGGCGGCACCACCACAAAACTCGACATCGTAAGCCCGCAGGCGTTTTCGCCTGAACCGCCCGACTCGAATAAAGGGGTGAAGGGGAAGGCAGGGAAAAAGGGCGGTCGAAACATTTGGGCGGAAGCCATCGGGGAAGAGGACAGAAAGGATGGGTAACCCAATTCGCGATCTCGGTAACCGCGTGATGATGATGTTTGGCCGGGGCGTGCTGCGGGGCGTCAATGACTCGAATGGCCGTCAACAGTTGCAGGTTGAGCTGTTGAAGGACGAGCTGCGCGATGGTGTTGAACACATGCAGAACTACGGCTTCACCAGTCACCCAAAGGGCGGCGATGTCGCTGTGGCTTTCATCGGTGGCAACCGGGAGCAGGGAATTGTTCTGGTTGTTGATGATCGCCGGTACCGGATCCCGTTGCAGGCTGGCGAGGTGGCCATCTACGACGACCTGGGCAACAAGATCGAGTTGCTGCGCGACATGGTGAAGGTCACGGCTATTCAGCATGTAGAGGTGCTGGCGCCGACGATCAAGCTTATCGGCGACCTTGAAGTGGTCGGCAACATCACCACCACCGGTACCGTCACCAACAACGGCAAAGACATTGGCAGCACACACCGTCATGGCAACGTGACAATCGGCAGTGCGAACTCAGGAGTGCCCATTTGATGGCCGATGCAGCGATGGTAATGACCGAGTTCGGCGGCGACCTAGTGCTGTTCGGATTCGATCTTGAGCGTGATGACGGCCTGGAAACTGCCGTCATTATCAGCCTTTTCACCGACCGACGCGCCAGTGCCGAACAGATCCCACCCGAGTACCCGCAGGATGATTTGCGAGGCTACTGGGGAGACATCAACAACGCTTCAGCTACCGACCAGACAGGTTCACTGCTCTGGCTGCTGGCGCGTGAAAAACAATTGCCGCAGACACTCAGCCGGGCGGAGCAGTACTGCCGCGAGGCGCTGGCCTGGATGATTGACGACGTGGTCTCCACGAAGATCGGCGTCACCGCGACGTATTACTCCATTGGCGTGATGCTGTTGGAAATTGATATCGACCGGCCAACTGGGCCGGCGGTCCGCTACCGATACAACTATGAATGGTCGGCTCAGGCCGGCAAGAGGGCTGCCTGATGCCATTTGCTCGACCCACATTACCGGAGCTTATCGACCGGGTTACAACCGATATCAGCGGACGCGTGACCGGCGTTCAAAGTGCCGTGCTTCGCCGCTCTCTGCTGGGGATCCTCGCCCGGTCAGAGGCTGGCGCAGTGCACATGCTGTATGGCTTCCTTGAGTGGGCAGCCAAACAGGCAATCATCGATACCGCCGAGAAGGAATACCTTGAGCGCTGGGCGGCCATCTGGAAAATTTTCCGCAAGGCCGCCGACTACGCGACGGGGCCGGCGTTGCTCACCGGCACGGTCGGCTCAACGGTACCGGCCGGAACGATTCTTCAACGACAGGATGGTGTGCAGTACCGCGTGCTGGCAGACGGTACATTCTCCGGCACTACGCTGCAGCCAACGGTTGTAGCGGTTGAGGCAGGTGCTGCCGGTGATTCGCCCGCGGGCACTCCGCTTTTTCTTCTGTCCCCGGTGGCCGGCGTGCAATCAACCGGTTCAGCGGCTACCGACATCGACGGTGGGCTTGATGTCGAAACAGACCCTCAACTGCTCAGCCGTCTATTGAAACGCATCCGGCAACCACCGCATGGCGGCGCGGCGGCCGACTATGAGTTGTGGGCGCTAGAGGTTCCAGGTGTAACGCGGGTCTGGGTGTATCCGCTTCAGATGGGAGCCGGCACGGTCACTGTCCTGTTTGTGTGCGACGGCGAGGCCGACATCATTCCGACGCCGGCCAAGGTCGCGGAGGTGCAAGCCTACATCGATGCGCGCTGCCCGGTTACTGCCGAAGTGTTCGTCGCCGCGCCTATTGCTGATCCGCTGAACATGGCGGTCAAGCTTTCGCCGAATACTTCGGCTGTCCAGGCAGCGGTTCGGGCCGAGGTCGCAGACCTGATTGTGCGTGACGCGAAGCCTGGTGGAACGATCCTGATCAGTCGGCAGCGCGAGGCTGTATCCATCGCCGCTGGCGAATCGGATAACGCCATCACGTCCCCGACAGCAGACGTTACGTATGCCACCGGCCACATGGCAGTCCCTGGAACCATAACCTTCTCCAGCTTTTAGGAGGCGTAATGCCGACAGCTGCCGACTACCTGGAGCAGCTGAAAACGCTGCTGCCCCCCGGCCAAGCATTCCCAAGGGATGCTGGTACCACGCTTAACAACTTGCTGGATGGCATGTCAATCGAACTGGCTCGCGTCGATGGTCGGGGCGAATCACTGCCGATCGAGGCCAACCCAGCGAGCACAAACGAGATGCTTGCAGACTGGGAGCGAGTGGCAGGCCTGCCTGACAAATGCTCTGGCGTGCTGGAAGAAACTCTTCAGGGGCGTAAAAACGCACTTCTCACAAAACTCACGAGTACCGGTGGTCAGTCGCCCGCGTACTTCATCGAGCTCGCAGCATCCCTCGGGTACACGGTGACGATCGAAGTATTCCGGCCGTTCCGGGCTGGGGTTTCCGTCGCGGGGGATCCGCTGACCAATGGCCCTTGGGCATTCACCTGGTTAATCAGAGCGCCGGAAGTGAGTGTCACGGAGTTTCGTGCAGGTCGATCCGCCGCGGGCGAGCGCCTGCGCACGTGGGGCAACGACACCCTCGAATGCAAAATAAATCAATTGAAGCCAGCGCACACGGTCGCGCTCTTCGCCTATGGAGATTGACGCATGCACAGAATTGATGGGCCTGGCGCCACAGTTGATAACAAGTTCACCGATGGCGATCCGGTGGGCGGTATCCAGGCAACCCTAGTCACCGATGATTGGCTAACCGATATTCAGGAAAACGTGATGGCCGTTGTCGAGGCCGGTCCAATCACTCCAACAAAAGGCCGGGCTGCTGATTTGCTCGACGCTATCAGAAAAATCATTAGTGCCCAGGCTGGGCACGGACAGTGCCGCCTTAAGTTTGTAAGCGCTACGAGCTTGCGCTTGGACCCGTTCGGTGGGCGCAATATCATCATTGGCGGGGTGCCTCGCCAAATTCCCACGGCGGGTATCACGCTGTCCAATAGTGGGCTCAGCGCCAACACGAATTATTTCGTCTACGCGTATTGGACCGGCTCCGCTATCGCGCTGGAGGCGTCGACAACTGGGCACAGCCAGGACGCGACGACCGGAATAGAGATCAAAACAGGTGACGCGACGCGGACATTTGTTGGCTTGCTCTATGCCAACGCAGTAAGCCAATTTGCCGACAGTCCACTGACCCGGCACGTTGCTAGCTACTTCAATCGGCGCAGTGTCGTTGCAGCGGTTTTTGACAGTACAGCGCGCTCCTTTTCGAACACTGGTACGTCGGCGGAGGTCTCGACGGCCTTGCGCGTATCCTTTGTTACATTTGGCGATGAGGCGGTAAAGCTCCACGCGACAGGGCAATACTCAGTAGGTGCAGGCCAATCAGTCACTGCTTCCGCATATGTAGACGCTGCACCGTACGGAAACACTTCTGGAACATTTACGCAGACATCGGCAGCGGGCTCAACGTTTGCTTCAACTGCTGGCTTGACCCCGGCAGGTGCAAACCTTTCCGAAGGTCAGCATCTCGCGACAATGTATGGCTCTGTAACTGGGTCAACCGGTAGCCTGGCTATTACGTCCATGTGGGCAGATCTGAGGATCTAAAATGGCGACTCCACCACTGATTCACGACGGCGAAAAGCCTGTCCTTGATATCTATCGTTTCTTCGACGAAACCGTTGCCTACGGTGGTTTAGAACTGGCTACCGCGCACTACTCCTGTTTCAGGCCGGGGCGTGATGATTACCCAGTCGGGTTTGAGTTCTTTGAAGACACGCCGGATTGGGTGGTTGAAGGGATCATGGCGGTTTACGAAGCCCACGATCCCACGCCGCCGGGCCAAACCGAACCACTCTAGACCCCGCCAATTGCGGCGTATTCTGTTTCTGGAGATCCGTAATGCCAATCACCGCGCAGCAGTTGCTGCAGATCCTCCCGAACGCCCGCACCCAAGCGGGCGTTTTCGTTCCTGTCCTCAACACGGCTATGCAGCGGTATCAGATTGTGGGCACGAAGCGCGTTGCTGCGTTTCTCGCCCAGATTGGCCATGAGTCCGGCCAGTTGCTGTACGTGCGCGAGATCTGGGGACCAACCCCCGCCCAGCGCAGGTATGAGGGGCGGGAAGACCTCGGCAACACGGTGAAGGGCGACGGCTCCAAGTACCGCGGGCGCGGCCTGATTCAGATCACCGGCCGGGCGAATTACGCTGCCTGTGGCGAAGCGTTGGGAGTGGACCTGATCAACCAACCAGAACTACTGGAACTGCCGCAACATGCGGCAATGTCGGCTGCCTGGTTCTGGAAGAAAAAGGGGCTGAACGATTTGGCCGACCAAGATCAGTTCAACTCCATCACTCGGCGTATCAACGGTGGGCTGAACGGCTTGCAGGATCGCTTGGAAATCTGGGCGCGAGCTCGGACGGTGTTGGCGTGATGGCCGTTCCGTGGAAGGTGGTCGGCGCGCTGGTGCTGGTACTGCTGGGCGCCGCCAGTGCCTGGCAGTTCCAGGACTGGCGCTACGGCGCACAACTCGCAGAACAGGCCAGGCTGCACACCGACACCCTTAACCAGTTGGCTATGGTCGGCGCCGCAGCGCAGAAGGCAGAGCAAGACCAGCGCCTGGCACTGGAACAACGCCTTGCCGCCAGCGACCAATCCCACCACGAGACTTTGACCAATGCCCAAAAAGACCAGGCTCGCTTGCGTGATCGTCTTGCTACTGCTGATCTGCGGCTGTCAGTCCTGCTCGACGCCACGGATTCAGTCGGTGGCTGTTCAGTGCCTGCCACCACCGGCGCCGGCGGCGTGGTTCATGGAGGAGCGCGCGCCAGACTTGACCCAGCGTATGCTCAACGAATTATCGCCATCACCAATGCCGGGGACCAAGGATTGATCGCGCTGAAGGCGTGCCAGTCTTATATAAAAGAAGTGTCGGGATTAAAGTGAGATCGCTGAAGATCGGTGCTTGAATTTTTTTGTCACTTGAACCGGGGGCGCAAAGTAAAAGCTCAGGCTTACGCATTCTAGAAAGGATTGATAAAGGAAGGTAGACTACCCGACTTTTTCCTATAGAAGTGTCGCATGGACAGCCTGAGCAAGCCGAAAACTGTTACGCATCCCGTGAAATTAGCCTATCGCCCGGATATTGATGGCCTTCGTGCAGTGGCAATTCTTTCGGTTGTTGTTTTCCATGCATTCCCGGCGAGATTGCAGGGAGGGTTTGTTGGAGTCGACATTTTTTTTGTCATCTCTGGTTTTCTGATATCAAGCATTATATTCAGGGGGCTTCATCGCGGTGATTTCAGCTTCACCGAATTTTATGCTCATCGCATTAAACGTATCTATCCAGCTCTTTTGGTTGTATTGGTAGCTTGCTACATATTCGGATGGTTTTCCCTGTTGCCGGATGAGTTTCAGCAGTTGGGTAAGCACATAGCGGCCGGGGCAGGATTTGTTCAGAACTTTGTTCTATTAAAGGAAGTTGGGTATTTCAACGTAGAAGCTGAGTTGAAACCACTCCTGCATCTATGGTCTCTCGCTATTGAAGAGCAGTTTTATTTGATCTATCCAGTGCTGGCTTTTTTTGTTTGGCGTGCTGGCCTGAATATTTTGACAATTGTTATTTTGCTTGGGGCTCTGTCATTTGGAATGAATGTCAATGGAATTGGCGACGACCCGGTAGCAACGTTTTTCATGCCTCAGACCAGATTTTGGGAGTTGTTGGCAGGGGCGGTGCTGGCGTACTTGCAGATCTTCAAAAAGCTACAGTTAACTCAGTTTGTGCAAGGCGTGGTGTTTCACCCGGTTCTGTTTCGTCACCCGCCGCAGCCAGACCAGCGAAGCGTGATACTCGATAATTTATATTCGACATTTGGGCTGTCTCTACTAATAGCAGCATTTTTCCTTATCGATAAAAACAATTTGTTTCCTGGCTGGTGGGCGATGCTACCGGCTTTCGGTGCGTTTTTACTTATCCTCGCCGGCCCTGATGCATGGGTGAATCGAGTAGTTCTAGCGAACAGATTTATGGTCTTTGTTGGAGTAATCAGCTATCCGCTGTATCTCTGGCACTGGCCAATTCTCTCGTTTGCTCGAATTATCGAGTCCGAAATTCCATCACGAGAAATTCGGGTTGGCGCGGTATTGCTCAGCATAGTTTTAGCTTGGCTCACTTATCGTTTAGTTGAAAGGCCGATTCGGCTTGGTCGGAATAACTGGGTAAAAACTTTTGCTCTGAGTGTTTCGATGGTGATTGTTGGCATCGTCGGATACAGCACATTCAAGAAGGTAGGTCTGCCACCCAGGGATGAGCAGATCGCAAGGATTTCAAAAGCGGCCGGCGAATGGGACTATCCAGGCAGACTCCTTAATCAGGATTTCGGTGGTATCCAATATTATTCTCAATATTCGAGTAAGAAGTCTCTAACATTGTTTGTAGGTGATTCAAATATTGAGCAATATTATCCGCGCGCCGAAGCTTTGATTTTAAATAATTCAAAGGATACGAATGGCGTTATTTTCAAGACGGGTGGCGGATGTCTCGCCATTCCGGAAATGTTGTATGATCTTGAACACAAACATTGCTCGACATTGATGCGTGACGCCCTGAAGCTTGCTAAGGATATGCCTGAAGTTAACACGGTGGTCATAGGTTCTCTGTGGAATGCATATTTAAAAGAAAGTTACTTCATGGTGAATCGATTCAGTGTTGGGAATGCAGAGTACGTTAATGCTCTGGATAAATTGGGCGGATATATTAAAGCCCTTCGGGCGATGAATAAACGAGTTTATTTGGTGCTGAATATACCAACGGATCGTAAGCTTAGCCCGAAGAGTATGATTCATCGAGATCTGATGTCCTTTCCAAACATTTTGTCTGTTTCAACCGACAGCATTTTACGGAGTGATTTAGATAAAGCTTACGGTAAGGTCCAAGATGACTTGGCAAGAATTGGTGCTGCAGCTGGAGCAAAAATAATTAAACCAATGGATTTTTTGTGTTCGGTTGATTGCCCTAGTGTCGATGCTGAGGGAGAACCGATGTATAAGGATTCTGGACACCTAAGGCCAACTTACGTTCGCCAGAATGCATATTTCATTGATGAGTCGCTCAGAGAAAATTGATCACTGCATTATCTGATAGTAGTCTCATTGACCAAAATTGCGGCTGCCTCTTCGAGTGTGGCCGTTTTTTTTGCAGGTATGGCAAGCACAGGACTGCAAGCATCAACTTGATTAGCTCTTCATTCTTGTCGATGGCGTCTAGGGCTCCACGTACGCTGTCGGCAACGTCAGCGGTGCCGCGTTGCTCGAACCAGATCGTGAGTTCCCTGATGTCGCCTTCAACGACCCCTGCGACCAGGGAATGATTACGCTGGCGGCGTGTCACGCCTACGTGCATGGCGTAGGTTCCGATTTCAAATGATTGTTTTTGTTTGAGGCACAAGGCCGGCGAGGATACCGCGCAGCCGCTCAGCTTCGCGCTGATGCCCTCTTGCTGATATGTCCAAATCATAAAGTTGCTTTCGCAGCTTGGCCGATTCCCCGGATCGCTCCCGCAAATTCGCTATTGCTTCATCGCGCTGACTGATCGCTTTGGTATGCATCTCGACCAGCGTGTAAATTTTCTCCCGAGCTTGGCGCAGCAGCAGGGTCAGTTCCTGGACTTCGTTCTCATAGATGCGCAACGAATGCCGGCAGGTTTCGAGCGGCGTCGGGCTGCCGAGCCAGTCGTCGGTGTCTTCGATTTCGTGCGGGTCCATCGTTGCGCCTTACTAGTACTGTTTGTATATACAGTAATCGAGGCGAGAGGTTTCGGCGAGGACCGCGCGACGAAATGTTTTCACTCCGGCGTCATCATGACGGCGAGCGTCATCTTGATGAATTCCTCGTTCCGGTCGATCGCTTCCAGGGCACCGCGCACGTTTTCGGCAACGTCGGCCGCGCCGCGTTGTTCGACCCAATTGGAAAGTTCCATGATCGCGGCTTCGAGGGCGAGCTGGTTCTCGTTGATTTTGAAGAGCAGGGAAGGGAGTAGATCTGAGTTCGGCATGTGCTTTTCCTCCGTGGATCAGGGAAGCGTAGCACCGCATTCAAAGGATATTTAACGGTCGGGAGAACGCCTTGGGAAGGGAGACTACTGTAGGAATATACAACGCTAAGTTATTGATTCTTATAGGGTGATGTGGCGAAATTGAGCCCCCCTCGAAAGCACTACATTTTCCTTTTATATCAATTGCTTGCGTCGGTTTCGGGGTCACCTTGACATGGTGGGGGTCGTTGGTTCGAGTCCAATCGCGCCTACCAAACAAAATCCGCTCTGCTGGGCGGTCTAGAGGGGTCACCGGAAACGGTGACCCCTTTTTGCTTGTGCGCCAGGCATGGCGCGTTGCGCGTAAGCGCAACCAGCTTGGCTGTGGTGGCCTCGCTGGTGACTTGGAGGTGAAAGTCCTCTACACACCCGGCAAGGGGAAGTGTTAGCCAGAGGCAAGGGTGTCGCGGGTGACTGCGAATCTGAAGGAAGCCCGAGGCAAAATGCTGGCCTGACGAACAGGAAGCGGATAGAGGCGGCGCAGCGGGGTAAGAGGGCAAACTTCCTCAAAGCCCAATACTTGCACGGGACGCTGTGACGTAGATCCGACAGGCATAAGCAGGAAGGTCGCGCGAATTACCCTGGGAGATCTGTACGTTTGCCACTGTGCTACCGAGCGTCGAGAGGCGACGGGATGAGCGTGCAGAAGTCAGCCGAAGCCGTAGTAAGTGGCGAATAACCCCGTCACCAAGGGCCGAACAGGCTATGCCGCCAGTAGGCGTCAGAGTCTCGTCGAATGTTGAAACGCAGAATATTCTCCCAGAGAAAACTGTTACCCCAAGTCCCGGACGGTATCCGAGGATGACGGCTGACAGGGCGCAAGCATCGACGGCGTCTGTGACGTGGACGAACGCGGAGCCGGACACGCTGATGGCGCGGGTGCTTGCACCGGCTAACCTCAAGCGTGCGTATCAACGCGTAGTCAGCAACAAGGGCGCACCGGGTGCCGATGGTATGACGGTCGACCAATTGGCAGGCTACGTGAAACAGTATTGGCCGATCCTCAAGACTCGGTTGCTGGCCGGCGAGTACCAACCGCAAGGTGTACGCGCCGTCGACATCCCCAAAGGTGGAACACGGCAATTGGGCATTCCCTGTGTCGTGGATCGCCTGATCCAACAGGCTTTGCTGCAACAGCTCACACCTATCTTTGATCCGCTGCTCTCGGACTACAGCTACGGCTTTCGTCCGGGCAGAAGCGCTCATCAAGCTATCGAAACGGCCCGTGCCCACGCGGCGGCGGGTCACCGCTGGTGCGTGGAACTCGATCTGGAGAGGTTCTTTGATCGGGTTAATCATGATGTTCTGATGGCCCATGTTGCGCGTCAAATCGAAGACAAACGCGTCCTCACGCTGATCCGTCGCTACCTCGAAGCGGGAACGATGTCAGGTGGTCTCGCCAGCCGACGGCAGGAAGGGACGCCGCAAGGCGGCCCGCTTTCGCCGTTGCTGTCGAATATCCTGCTCAACGAACTTGATCGTGAGTTGGAGCGGCGGGGCCATCGCTTCGTGCGGTATGCCGATGACGTGAACATTTATGTGCGCAGTCGTCGCGCAGGTGAACGGGTGATGGCCAGCGTTGAGCGTTTCCTGAGCGAGCGCCTGAAACTGACGCTGAACCGGGAAAAGATTCGGCTCTGCCACACCGGTTGCCGAACTGGGGGTGTGGCTGAGCCTCGCCAAGCCGGTCGGGTTTGGATGCGGGATCGACTGGCAACCAAGGTTGATGGCACTGGCACGCTGACACTCTGCCAAGCAACCTCAGCACAGAAGTGAAAGTGAGCCCTCGCCATGCGAGCCGATTGAGTTCAGCCGGTTTGCGGGAATATCTACAATCTTGACTTACTTTATCGGATATTTAGTCAGTAAATCGTCGACAACCAAGTCAGCGCCAAAAATAGTTAAGTGGTCTGAATTGTAGTAGAGCGGCTTGCTGTTGATGGTTGCCTTGCATATTTCGCTGCCACACAATAAATCAAGAGGGCTATAAGTCTTCACTGTGGGTGTGTTGGTCGTTATTTTTGCCAGCAAATCTGCATAAACCTTATATCTCGCATTGTAGTCATTTCGATCAATGCCGCAGATTTCGCGGGGTTTCTTCTTTTCAAGCACAAGTGGGCGCGAATCAAAGCAAGTTCTAATGTTGAAATCCAGGTCGGGTGCATCGTTAATTAATATGATCTGCTTTCCTGATTTGGCAAGCGTAGATAAGAATTTGTCACCAGCCTTAATAAAAGTACTGGCATCCTTTTCTGTCAACGCGCGAGGCTGTCGATAGTTTTCGTTCTCGACAGCGAAACCACCGGAGGCGAGAGAGCTCCAATATCCGGCAAGGTAAATAGTCTTGATGCTTGGGGTCTCTGTTGCAAACTTCAACGCCGCTTCGATTTTCGGCTCGCAGTTATTGGTGTACATATAGGTGGCGGAAGAAAAAGGAAGGCAGCGCTGCGTTCCCAGGTTCATCACGGATATGTCGGGAAGTTTGCGTGAAAGACTTTTATAGTACTGGTTGCTGTGCGAGTCTCCTAGAATCAAGACTTCTGGCGGTGTTTTTTTGGATATTAAGCAAAAGAAGAGTTGTTTGAGTTCAGGGTGTGAACTGTCGCAAGCTTCATTGCGATAAGGCATGTGTGGGTATTCTTTTGTTAATTCCACGAATCCAGCGGTCTTGCTCAGACTGCTTCTTGATTCAAAACCGTCAGCTTTGTAAGTGATGTACCCAGTAGTTCCGCACAAAACCATAAGTGCAGTCAGTGCATAAAGTTTCTTGTTTTCATTTCTGCCCAAGCGTATAGGCCGCTCAACGAACCTGTAAGTTAGCCAGGCTAGCGCGATAGAAAGTAGAACGGCTGCAATGCGAATGCCAAGAGGTGGCATCTCGGTTTCCATGATGCGAAGAAATGACAATATTGGCCAGTGCCATAAGTAAAGAGGGAAGCTGATCAAGCCAAACCAAACAAGAATTTTGTTCGATAACAATAACCGGTTGAACAAAGCCTTGGGGCCTGCACCGATGATAAAAACAGCCCCTAGAACCGGCGCTAATGCCCATTTTCCTGGAAACGCCGTTTCATTATTTATGCGCCAGAAAGAGATCGCCAGCAGCAAGAAACCAAAAAGTGACAATAGATTGGAAAGGGTTTGCCCATCGTTTTTGGGCGATTCTCGATAAATGACAGCGCAAAGCAAAGTGTTGAGTTTTAGTTTAAGGTTTCCGAGAGTTTCTTTTTTATATAGAGTGATCCAGGCTAACAAGCTTCCACAGAGCAACTCCCAAAAGCGAGTTTGTGGCGAGTAGAATGTAGCTACCAGATCTTTTTTTATACCTTTAAGGTTAAGATAGAAAGACACGGCGGCGACTAGTACTGCGATTGTAAGGAAGTTGATCTTTCGCTTCCACGCAAGCCAAAGTAACAATGGCCAAACTATGTAGAACTGCTCTTCGATGCCGAGGCTCCACAGGTGAAGAAGAGGTTTAACCTCGGCGGAGTGGTCGAAGTAACCTGCCTCATTCCATAGGGCAAGGTTTGAGATAAACCCCGCTCCTGCGGTCATATGCTTCCCTAGCTGTTTGTATTCATCGGCTAATAATGCAAACCAGCCGAATATAAAACTCGCAACAAGTACAAGTAACAGTGCCGGGAAGATGCGCTTGATGCGGCGAGCGTAAAACTCGCCAAAGCTGAATACTCCCCGATCCAGGCTTTCAAAAATAATAGTGGAGATCAGGAAGCCGGAAATGACAAAAAAAACATCAACACCTACGAAGCCACCACGAATTAAGCTTGGAAATGCGTGGAACCCTACAACAGCCAGTACGGCTATCGCTCTGAGACCATCAATGTCCGCACGATATTTAGGGTGTGTCAGGTGGGGATGTGAAGCTGACATTTAGAATAAAGCTCTCTAGTGATGCACTGGTTGAAATTGCATTCAGTGTGCGAAGTATTGGTACGAAGAGATTGGTCTAAAAAATCGAAAGATTTTAGCCCAAACCCGGTAGGCCCACAACTGAGGCATTAATAATGAACTGCACCTGATGACTCCTTGGGCGCTTTCCCCAATCTGCTTTGACGAAGAGCAGGGTTTTCACCCTGCTGTGCAAGTAAGCAGGTGCCTATTTAGTTTGAGTTTATGGTATTGAGTATGAAATAGGGGTCAAAGTCGTGGTTTGTTGAGTTTCTTATAATGAAGTTCACGTTCTTGATGTTGTGATTTTCAATGTCTTTTTTAAACCAGTTCGCTGATTCCTCTGTGTAGCAGCACGCATCCTGGTTGTTGTATATCAGTGCTAGCTTGGTTTTTGAGTCGCTAATTTCTTTTACTAAATCTATGGTTTTATTTTTTTTGAAGAAGCTTGAACTGACTTGTTCTGCATCGCCGAAGTTTCTTTTGATGAATCTAAATTTGAGAGGCATGACTCCGGCGGCTAAAACGCAATTACTTAGCAGGTCCTTAAGCACGTCGCATGCGTATAGTCCGGTCGTTGCGCCGCCCGACAAGCCTACAAAATTAATCTTGTTATATCCCTTGGCCAAGCTGAAAGCATTCACGACGGCGCTGTCCATGAAGAATCTCATGTAATGAGATTTTCCAGTGTCAAATAGTTCAAAGACGCCGTGTATGGCCGCAGGGGTATTTTCGAGATCCTCAGGGTTGTAATTAACCTCGCCATCCCAGCTTTTAACCATAATAGGTTGATACTGTTTTTCAACTCCGAGGAAGGGCATGCTAACGAGCAGTACATCGTTTCCTGACTCTAAGGCCCCTGCAATGAACGTATATGCAAAGTTTTCAGTCTCGGCGGGCACCCCCCCATGTCCATGGTTATATATAAGGAGGTTTTGAGGGGTGGATTCGTTTTTCCGAGTGCCCTTGATCAAAACGGCAGACGATTTATAGTCGGTTATTTCGTAGCCTATTGAGAGGCATTTCTTTTCGTAGTTTGGAAATTTTTTAATGAATTCAAGATCCAGGGCTTTGCAGTCTGAATTTGTAGTGTCCTGTGGGTTCGAAAATTCAATATCGCCGTAAAGATATTTTAAGCTACTGCTTGATGGTATTTTTTTTAGTAAGGATTCTCTATGTGTTTCAGCATGACTTAGGGAGCTTGCTAGCAAAAATATCAAGGCGGATGCGCCGACTGTTAATGCTTTTTTCAAGGAGTTGTGATTCATGTTTGTGGTTCGCTGATTCTATATTGATTTAGGTTATGGGCGCTGAAGAGCCTTCTGCGATTCGATTCTTTCTGGTCGACGCCGATGTGTTATGGGCGCAGTTGTTGTGTTCTGCTCATTAAGTAATAAAGCTTGGTTGCAGCGGGTTTTTCGACCAGTTTGTTGATTGCGTAAGCCATAAGTATCATCAATAATGTCGTTCCAAAAAAGAGAATGTGGATGTTGGTAGTGGCGTAGAAATGATTGAATATGATGTACCCGATAAATTGATGCAGTAGATACAGCGGGTAGGTGAGGGCGCCGATGGTACTCCAGTTTCTCTTTCCGATAGTTCCCGTTTTTCGCAGCGCTGAGAGTGACATGATAATAAAAAAACTAGAAATTATCGCCGTCACAATTATCGGGCTGACTTCGGATCTAAATATTGGTGATATCAGTTCCGCTTGTTTTAGTGCTTGGTGCAGCGCTAACAGGAAGGAACCGAAAATAGTGATGGTTCTTAGCGTGGAAACACCATTTCTACGCACGAGAAATAGTGAGGCGCCGGCTATGAAGAAAGGTGCGTAGTCTGAGATCAGATGAATGGATAGACGTCCTTCACCGAAAAAGGCTGTGTAAGCTGTATATGCCAGCCACGCCAGCATGAGGTATTCTGCGTGCTTCATCTGCCTCAAAAACAGAACGATTGCGATTAGAATGTAAAACCTGATTTCTACAAATATTGACCAGTAAGCACCATCAATTGAGGGTTGTTGAAAAAAACCGCTGGTCATGGTCATGTTGAGCAAGTACTGAGAAAAACTCGCCGTGAACTTTGGGTCATCGGCGATCGTAATTACCAGGAATGTTATTGTGCAGCAGGCCCAAAAAGCCGGATACAGGCGAATAATTCTAGATCTTATAAATGAGACTGGCGTCGCATTTGTTGCCGTCATGAAAATGACAAACCCGCTGATCATAAAAAAGAACTGAACACCCAGGTATCCATATTTGGCAACGGGAATAATCCATGGGTAGGACATAAGGGATAGGTCGTCATACGCATGTCCGCGGAACGCGTAATGAAAAATAAGTACTGCCATTGCCGCGATGAAACGAAACAGATCTATTTCGTTTATACGGTCTTTAGTCTCGGTTACCGTCAATTTTCTTGCCTTGATTTGTCATGGGTAGCTATTTGGCTAACCAAATATCCTACCGCCAGTTTCAGGTGAAAGCGATAGTGGATCGACCTGTCCTAGGGGTTCAACGAAAGGTTGATCCTTCTTTGTCGTGGGGTATACAGGTAAATTTTGGGCAAATTTCAGGCAAGCGATCGCTTGAATATCCTGGTAACCGAGCGTCTTGACGACGGCTTACTCAATATTCTTCAACCCCACCGTATTCCGAGCCAGCTTCGCGCGCTCACTCCAGGTGATCGTGTGGCTGGCCTTGTTCCATCGCACCTTCCTGATGTCGCGGCCCGACGCTTTTTCGATGGCATCAGCGATGTAGCGAATGTTGAAAGTGCTCCCTGCACACTCTCCATGGTGAAGCAGGGCTGCTTTCCAGGCCTCCAGATCGCTCATGCTTGAGCGTTCGATGATGATGACTTTCTTGAATCCGCCAGCCACAAAATGGATCTCGTAACGTTCCCTCATTACCAGGCTGTCCCCGCCAGCAATTCTGCTTGAGAAATATTATCATTTGCGGAGTCGGATTAGGATGTCCGTGCTGCCAAATGAAAATCATTTCTACCCGATGTTGAACTGTGGGCAACGAACTGCATCCAACCAGAACAGGCGACCAGGCGTTTGATTGGCTCAGTGAAGCTGGAGGGGAGATGATGGGGAGGCGAGCGATGATCCGATTCTTTGCGGCTTACTTGTCCATTTGCCTTTTGCTTCAATGGACTGTGGTTGAGGCATCCCCCTGGATTGCCACTCATGTGCTTCTGAGATGGATCCTGTAACGCGGTGATTCAGGCGTAAAATGGGCGGTGCTCCCTCATCTAAAGGAGTCACATATATGATCTCCGACCAAATCAACAAGCAGTCATCCGACAGCCAAACTGCTTGGGATCGATACTTCTGCGCTGCGTTGATTGCAGAGAGCAATCTGACGGCACCCGTAGTAGGCGGGGCCACTCACGAAGACAGGCAGAATCTGTTGATCGAGAGGGCCAAAGCCCTCGCCGACAAAATGATGGAAAACAGAAAATAACCAGAGCCCAGCCATCGCGCTGGGCTCTTCACATCTGGCACTTTTTACCGAAGCCCTGATGATTCAGGCAATCAGTTCGACCTTCCCGGTCGCCAGGCGATAGATGCCCCCCACTATTTTCAACTTGCCGTTGCCGAGCGCGTCGGTCAGCAGTGGCGTGGCCTGCTTGAGGCGTGCAACCGAGTCTTTGACATTTTGTACGGTCGCGTTTTCCACCAGGTCTCCAGGTTGTTTGATCACTGTTTCGATAGCGGGTTTGAGTGCGTCAGTCAGTTTCGGGATCTGCCCGGGGAACACCGTTTTGTCCTTGACGGCTTTGATGCCGGCCTCGATCGCGCCGCAGCTCTCATGCCCCAATACCAGAATGAGCGGCGCGCCAAGCACGGCGACACCGTACTCGATACTCGCCAGACCTTCGTCCGTAACAAAGTTACCGGCCACGCGGATGGCGAAAAGATCACCTCGTGCAGTATCGAACGCGTACTCGGGGGCGATGCGCGAGTCGGAGCAACTCAGGACCGCGACGAACGGGTTCTGACCGGAAACCAACGCTTCACGCTCGTCCTGGAAGTCATGGGTTTCTGACTCGCCGCTGACATACCGTTCGTTTCCCGCCATCAGTCTTTTAAGGGCCTCATCAGGGCTGATGACGTTTTTGGGTTTGGGGGGCGTTGAGGTTTTTTCGGCCGCGTGGAGGATCTGATTGGGCAGGGTGCCGGCGAGTAGCAGGGCGCCGGCTCCTAATCCGGCAAGGCGAAGAAAGCGGCGACGCTCTTGGGTTTTTGAAGCAGAGTTTGAATCACATGATTCACACATGATTTTGTGTACTCGGGTCAATTCGGTGGGAATGACTGCTTTTGGGCAGTGCGGCAAGAACATGTCGCACTGGCGAGTTGGAGTCTAGTCGGTCTCTGTAACGCCATGTCTTTGCCGCCTGCGGGTTGGCTCCCATGAGCAGAACAGAGGCATCTGCTAATGGTTGGGCAGATGCAATTCATCGATTGATGAGCTACTACTGACAGGTTTATTCATCTTCGTCCTGACAGGAGTTTCACGATGCTGGCTCACTGGTTTCTTGCGGTGGTACACCTTTTGGCGTTAACGATGGGGTTTTGGGCGGTTCTGGTTCGCGGTACGAATTTTCGGCGTTTGGCGAGTGGCGCGGGAGAGGCTCGCAGCGTGCTGATCGCGGATAACCTTTGGGGGATTTCCGCACTCATTCTGTTGGTTACCGGTGGGATGCGAGCCTTTGGCGGGTACGAAAAAGGCACGGATTACTACCTGCATCAGCCGTTGTTTCACCTCAAGATGACGCTTTTCGTTCTTGTCCTGCTGCTTGAAGTAGCGCCGATGGTGACCTTGATCAAATGGCGGGTGGCACTGGCGCGTGGCGCGGCAATCGATACCGGGCGCGCGAAGTTGTTTGCGCGGATCAGTCATGTCGAAGCGTTGCTGGTGCTGCTGATGGTTGTCGCGGCCACTGGCATGGCGCGTGGCGTGACGTTTGGATAGCTAGGGGCAAGCGAGGAAGGCAGAGGGCGTAGCGGCAGATGAATCTTTAGCCAGCCGTCGTTCCGGGGCGAACGGGCTGGCTACTGACTGCATCAGGATTCAGGGAGTCTGCGGCTTGTCCGGGGCGGTCAGGCCAGCTTGAATGCGCTGATAAATCTCTTCGCGATGCACCGCAACGTCTTTCGGGGCGTTGATGCCAATTCTGACTTGCTGGCCGCTTACGCCCAGGATGGTGATCGTAATGTCATCACCAATATTTATGCTTTCACCGACTTTGCGGGTGAGTATCAGCATGGTCTTCTCCTTGATTGCTTTGTGGGGCACCTGATTCGGACAGTGCAGAGGTCGGTGGTATGTATAGATTAGTGCGAAGTCTCACAGTTTGGGTGCCTCTTTCTGACGCGCAGATGCAGCATTAATTCCCAAGGCGTAACTATACAGAGGCCGCAACCATCATTCTCGTTGTTTTGTGCCCATTTTACGGCACTCGGGAAGTATTCATGAGTGTTAAAATCCTCGCTTTAAGCATTCAGAGGGAAACGCTGTGCGCAAAATGGTTTTGGTTATGGCGGTACTGGCGCTGGCGGGATGTGGTGAGGACAAGCGTGGGGATGCGCAAAAGCCGCAGCCTGCAGCGGCGGCGGTAACGCCGGTGCAAGTGTCGGGGCCGCAATGGGATCTTGAAGTGCGAGGCGAAACACCTCAGGCAGTCAGCGACCTGAGCGGCTGGCTGATCGAGCACAGCTTCATGTCCAATGTCATCAGGGAAAATGGCAAGACCCGGATTCTGATGGGGCCATACGGTTCGAAGGCTGAAGCCGACGCCAAGCAGGCGCAAGTGAACGCAGCGCTCGTCAAGGCGAAAAAACAGAACATTGAAGTGCTGGTCCTCGAGCGTCCGGCAGCCCAATAAGTACCGCGCTTCTCGATGAGAAATTAAAAAGGCCTCGGGTATTGAACCCGAGGCCTTTGTGTTTTCAACGCGTATTCAGCCGCAGGATTTCATGTCCACCGGGCCGACAAACTCGTTGCCGCGTCCCATGACGCACGCCACGCTTTGGTTGCGTTGACGTTCCCAGGCCTGAACCGGATAGGTTTTGTCCCAGGCTTCGTACAGTTGGCGATCCTGTTTCGACAGGCGCAAGCCGTACTGCTTGCTCATGTAGAAATACGTCCGGGCGATCATCCCTCGAATGGATGGGCGAGGCATGACCTTCTTCGCCTTGAAGTCGACCTGGGTCAGGCACGAGCCGTATTGACCCGATTGCTCGGGCAACCAGCCGAAACTGAAGTTGCTGCGATCGCCGTTCACCTCACCGATGCTTGGCACCAGGTTATGCAGATCGGCCTCGGCCTTCTGGTAGGTCGGATCGTAGCGCGTGCAGTTCTTGCGTCCGCCTTCCTGCCAGCATTGGCGCTGGTGACCAATCTGCCAGGCCGGAACGATGTGTTCCCACTCGATGCGCGAGGCGCGCTTGGCATTTTTACGCGGCACGTAGCCACACGCTGCGAGGTTCACCTTGTTGCCGGTGTATTTGCAGCCGCAATAAAACTCGGTGGATTGGGGCGCGTACAACTTCCAGGCGACTTTCTTGGCTTCGTTGAAGGTGCGGGGCGCATCGGCCTGGGCGCCCATGGCGAACAACAGAAACAGCAAAGCAAAACAACGGACACTCATTGACTCAGTCTTCCTTCGGCACGACCCAGAAAATCTGCACACCGCCGTCATCGCGATAGGCGAGGGTGACGTTGTCGTTTTCATCGATTTCTTCGAGCAGGCGTTCCCACTCATCCACGGGCTCGTCCGGCAGACGGAAGATCAGTGCAGCCTTGGCTTTTTGGGCGGTGGGGGAATTGATGATTTTCTGAACTCGCGTGCCCATGCGGACATAGGAGTCAGGTGAGGCAGAGGTGGTGTCCAAGGGATTATCCTTATTAAGCTGTACGTGCATACAGTATTTAACTGTAGGCATTTTCGCAACTGCTTAAAATTCAAGAAAATCCTCTGACAGCGGTTTGTTCCATTTGGTGTAGGAAGAAGGAATATTTTTTCGAAAGGCGAGGCGGTGCCCGACCGGAATCGGTCGGGCGAGGGTGAATCAGTATTCCCAGAACATCCGTTGCAGCTCTTTGCTGTCGTTAGTCTTGGTCAGGGCGACCATGGCCAGGATGCGGGCTTTCTGCGGGTTCAGATCGTGACCCACGACCCAGTCGTACTTGTCGTCAGGCTGTTCGGCGTTACGCAGTACGAAGCCACCGGCGTTGACGTGGGAAGAGCGGATGATTTGCACGCCGTCCTTGCGCAGGGCTTGCAGGCTTGGAACGACCCGCGAAGACACCGAGCCGTTGCCGGTGCCCGCGTGGATGATGGCTTTGGCGCCGGACTGAGCCAGCGCTTTGTAAGCGGTGTCGCTGACGTTGCCGTAGGAGTAGGCGATTTCTACGTCAGGCAGGCTCTTGATGTTCTTGATGTCGAACTCCGAGTCCATGGTGTGGCGCTTGGCTGGCAGACGGATCCAGTAGGATTTGCCTTCAACCACCATCCCGAGGGGACCCCAAGGGCTTTTAAACGCCTCGGTCTTGATGTTGATCATTTTGCTGACGTCGCGACCCGACTGGATTTCATCGTTCATGGTCACCAGCACGCCTTTGCCGCGAGCCTCTTTGCTGCTGGCCACGGCCACGGCGTTGTACAGGTTCAGCATGCCGTCAGCTGACATCGCGGTGCCTGGGCGCATCGAGCCGACGACGATGATCGGCTTGTCGGTCTTTTCAACCAGGTTCAGGAAGTAAGCGGTTTCTTCCAGGGTGTCGGTGCCGTGGGTGATCACGATGCCGTCGACGTCAGCGCTGTCGGCCAGTTCGGCCACGCGGCGACCCAGTTGCAGCAGGTTTTCGTTGGTGATGCTCTCGGACGCGATCTGCATCACTTGTTCGCCGCGAACATTGGCGACCTGGCTCAGTTCTGGAACGCCGGCGATCAGTTTATCGATGCCGACTTTCGCCGCCTGGTACGTCGCGCTGTTGGCCGCGCTGGCGCCGGCGCCGGCAATGGTGCCGCCGGTGGCAAGAATCACCACGTTCGCCAGTTTCTGTTGGGTTTCGACTTCTTTTGCCTGAAGGGCAGTAGGCAGGAGCAGCAAGAGGGCCAAGGCGCCCGGAACAAAATGTTTGATAGCAGATGTCATTATTTTTCTCTCTAGTAGTGACGGTGCTGATGCAAGTTCATCTAGATGCGCCCCGAGCGGATCTGAACGCTTGGGGTGCTGGAGAAGAGCAGAATCTGTACCAATTACACTTTGTATTGAGAGAATCGTTTAACTTACTGATTTGTTTAAATATTTAAACGCGGTTTCAACGTGATGACTTTGCGGGTTGTCCGGATTTCCGACTGATTGCGGGTTTCGCGTTCGGCTCTCCGACAGTCGGATCGTCGGTTGCAGCTAAAGAAACCGGTACGCTGGCCGATCTCTCCATGAGGAATCCTTTTTTCATGGAGTTCACATGTCGTTGACCGTCGGTTTTCCAAATGCGTCCGTGATCAACATTGGCGGGAAGTCTCCCTCGACTGTTGAGACCTTGAGCGAGGCGGCGGCTGATACGTCGACACAGCGCCTGGGGCTGGAAGCGGACGAGAAAAAGTCTGTCAGCCTCGGCGGCGGCGCGCAGGGTAGTGAGAAAACCGAAAGCGCGGGCAGTAAGCAAAGCATTGCCGTGCAGATGTTGCTCAAGCGCATGCAGGAATTGCAGGAGCAACTGCGCGAGCAACAGCAGCAATTGGCGGCAACCCAGGCTGCGAAATTCCAGTCGGCGGAAGCCAAGGCGACCGCAGTCATGTCGATTCAGTCGCAGATTGCCGATACGTCCGCGGCACTGATGCAAGTGGCCGCCGCCCTGGCGAAGGAGCTGACAGGTTCCGGGAATGTGGTCAGTACCACAGCGTGAACGGTTCCCTCAGATGGCGTTTACTCGTCATTGACAAATCTCGACAAGATTCGCATAGTCCGGTCTACGCAAACGTTTGCGCGGCTGTCCTGATGGGCTAAATCCATCAGCGAACGCCACGCAGCTTACGCCAGCGCAAGCGTTGCTCACAATAATCATAAGATCGGAGTGAACCCATGAAGCTGCCATTCGCTGGACGTCTTCTTGCTGTCGCTATGCTGGCTGCCGCCTCTGCTGCGCTGCCTGTCTCTTCGGCTTTCGCTGAAACGCCTGCCAAACCTAAAGTCGCCTTGGTGATGAAGTCCCTGGCCAACGAATTCTTCCTGACCATGGAAGACGGCGCCAAGGCCTACCAGAAAGATCACTCCGGCGAGTTCGAGCTGATTTCCAACGGCATCAAGGACGAAACGGATACCGCGGGCCAGACGCGCATCGTCGAGCAAATGATTCTGGCCAAGGTCGATGCGCTGGTCATCGCGCCGGCTGACTCCAAAGCCATGGTGCCGGTGATCAAGAAAGCCATCGATGCCGGTATCACCGTGATCAACATCGACAATCAGCTTGATCCGGCCGTGGTCAAAAGCAAAAACATCAGTGTTCCGTTCGTAGGTCCGGACAACCGCAAAGGCGCGCGTCTGGTCGGTGAGTACCTGGCCAAGAAACTCAAGGCCGGTGACGAAGTCGGCATCATCGAAGGTGTGTCCACGACCACCAACGCCCAGGCCCGCACCGCGGGTTTCAAGGACGCGATGGAAGCCGCGCAGATCAAGGTTGTGTCGGTGCAGTCCGGTGACTGGGAAATCGACAAGGGCAACAAGGTTGCCGCGTCGATCCTCAGCGAATACCCGCAAACCAAAGCCCTGCTGGCCGGTAACGACAGCATGGCGCTCGGTGTAGTGTCGGCGGTACGTGCTGCGGGAAAGGCCGGTAAGGTTGAAGTCGTCGGCTACGACAACATCAACGCCATCAAGCCCATGCTCGCGGACGGTCGAGTGCTGGCCACGGCTGACCAGTTTGCCGCCAAACAAGCGGTGTTCGGCATCGAGACGGCGCTGAAAATCATCAAGGGCGAAAAAGTCGACAGCAGCGCGAACGGTGTGATCGAGACGCCGGTAGAGCTGGTTACCAAGTAATCCTCTGGCGACACAATGGCGCTCGCCCGTCCGGGCGAGCGCATGGAGAGTTTTTATGTCCGTTCGCGACCCGAACGCTGTCCTCTCGGTCAGCGGCATCGGCAAGACCTACGCCCAACCGGTCCTGACCGGCATCGACCTGACGCTCATGCGCGGTGAAGTGCTGGCGCTGACCGGTGAGAACGGCGCGGGCAAAAGCACGCTGTCGAAGATCATTGGTGGGCTGGTCACGCCGACCACTGGCCAGATGCAATTCCAGGGGCAGGATTACCGACCGGGCAGCCGCACTCAGGCGGAAGACCTCGGCATCCGCATGGTCATGCAAGAACTCAATCTGCTGCCGACCTTGTCGGTGGCGGAAAACCTGTTTCTCGACAACTTGCCCAGCAACGGAGGCTGGATCAGTCGCAAGCAACTGCGCAAAGCGGCGATCGAAGCCATGGCTCAGGTCGGTCTCGATGCGATCGATCCGGACACCCTGGTCGGCGAACTGGGCATCGGTCACCAGCAAATGGTCGAGATCGCCCGCAACCTGATCGGCGATTGCCACGTGCTGATCCTCGACGAACCGACGGCCATGCTCACAACCCGTGAAGTCGAGATGCTGTTTGAACAGATCACTCGCTTGCAAGCTCGCGGCGTGTCGATCATCTACATTTCCCATCGCCTCGAAGAGTTGGCGCGGGTTGCCCAGCGCATTGCGGTATTGCGCGACGGCAATCTGGTGTGCGTCGAGCCGATGGCCAATTACAACAGCGAGCAACTGGTCACGTTGATGGTCGGTCGTGAGCTGGGCGAACACATCGACATGGGCCCGCGCAAGATCGGCGCTGCGGCGTTGACGGTCACGGGCCTGTCTCGTGCCGACAAGGTTCGTGACGTGTCCTTCGAAGTGCGCGCCGGCGAGATCTTCGGCATTTCCGGTTTGATCGGAGCAGGGCGCACCGAGTTGCTGCGGCTGATCTTCGGCGCCGATATCGCAGATAGCGGCACCGTTGCGCTGGGTTCGCCGGCGCAAGTCGTCAGCATCCGATCCCCGGTCGACGCAGTCGCTCACGGCATTGCCCTGATCACCGAAGACCGCAAGGGTGAAGGCTTGCTGTTGACGCAATCGATCGGCGCCAACATCGCGCTGGGCAACATGCCGCGTATTTCCAGCAGCGGCTTCGTCAATCCCGGCGACGAAGCGTCCCTGGCCCAGCGTCAGATCGACGCCATGCGCATCCGCAGTTCCGGCCCGGCGCAATTGGTGTCCGAGCTGTCCGGTGGCAATCAGCAGAAAGTGGTGATCGGCCGTTGGCTGGAGCGCGACTGCTCGGTGCTGTTGTTCGATGAGCCGACTCGCGGTATCGACGTCGGCGCCAAGTTCGACATTTATGCGTTGCTCGGTGAACTGACCCGCCAGGGCAAAGCGCTGGTGGTGGTCTCCAGTGACCTGCGCGAATTGATGCTGATCTGCGACCGCATCGGCGTGCTGTCGGCGGGGCGGCTGATCGACACCTTCGAGCGCGACAGCTGGACCCAGGATGACTTGCTTGCCGCCGCTTTTGCCGGCTACCAAAAACGTGATGCGCTGCTCAACGAAGCCGCGCCTAGGGATCTTCCATGAAAACCGTATCTTCGCCCGGCAAACGCAGTGGCAACTTTTATGGCCTCGGCACTTATCTGGGCCTGGCCGGTGCGTTACTGGCGATGGTCGTGCTGTTCTCGGCCCTGAGCAGCCACTTCCTGTCCTACGACACCTTCAGCACCTTGGCCAACCAGATTCCGGATCTGATGGTCCTGGCGGTCGGCATGACCTTCGTGTTGATCATCGGCGGCATCGACCTGTCGGTGGGCTCGGTGCTGGCGCTCGCCGCCTCGACGGTCAGCGTGGCGATTCTCGGCTGGGGCTGGAGCGTCCTGCCCGCCGCATTGCTCGGCATGGCGGCGGCCGCACTCGCGGGGACCATCACCGGATCGATCACCGTGGCTTGGCGCATTCCATCGTTCATCGTGTCCCTAGGCGTGCTGGAAATGGCTCGCGGCGTGGCGTATCAGATGACAGGTTCGCGCACGGCGTACATTGGTGATGCCTTCGCCTGGTTGTCCAACCCGATCGCCTTCGGGATTTCGCCATCGTTTATCATCGCCTTGCTGATCATCTTCATCGCCCAGGCTGTATTGACCCGTACCGTGTTCGGTCGCTACCTGATCGGCATCGGCACCAACGAAGAAGCGGTACGGCTGGCGGGGATCAATCCCAAGCCCTACAAGATCCTGGTGTTCAGCCTGATGGGGTTGCTGGCGGGTATCGCCGCGCTGTTTCAGATTTCGCGCCTGGAAGCGGCAGACCCGAACGCCGGCTCCGGTCTCGAACTGCAAGTGATCGCCGCGGTGGTGATCGGTGGCACCAGCCTCATGGGCGGTCGCGGTTCGGTCATCAGTACGTTCTTCGGGGTGTTGATCATTTCCGTATTGGCGGCCGGTCTGGCGCAGATCGGCGCATCCGAGCCGACCAAGCGCATCATCACCGGCGCGGTGATCGTCGTCGCGGTGGTGCTCGATACCTATCGCAGTCAGCGCGCAAGCCGGCGGACCTGAGTCATGGCAACGATCAAAGATGTGGCGGCACTCGCAGGGATTTCCTACACCACGGTTTCCCACGTGGTGAACAAGACCCGGCCGGTCAGCGAAGAAGTGCGGATCAAGGTCGAGGCGGCCATCAAGACCCTCGACTACGTCCCCAGCGCGGTGGCCCGGTCGCTCAAGGCCAAAACCACGGCGACCATCGGTTTGCTGGTGCCCAACAGCCTCAACCCGTACTTCGCCGAACTGGCCCGGGGCATCGAGGATTACTGCGAGCGCAATGGCTATTGCGTGATCCTCTGCAACTCCGACGATAACCCGGACAAGCAGCGCAGCTACCTGCGCGTGTTGCTTGAAAAACGCATCGACGGGCTGATCGTCGCCTCAGCGGGCGGCGATAGCGGGTTGGCACAGGGCTTGTCGAATGTCCGCACGCCGATGGTGATTGTCGACCGCGGACTGGACGGCGTCGATGCAGACCTGGTGCGCATCGATCACGAATACGGTGCCTACCTGGCCACCCGGCACCTGCTGGAGCTGGGGCATCGGGACATCGCCACCATCAGCGGCCCGGCGACTACTAGCGTGGCGCAAATGCGTCTGGCCGGATTTTGCCGGGCCCTGAAACAAGCGGGCATCGAAGTGCCGAGTGAGCGCATGCTGGAAAGCGATTTCACCAGCACCGGCGGCTACAACGCCGCGGCGATCCTGCTGGAGCGCAATCCACCCAGCGCGATCTTCGCCGCCAACGACATGATCGGCATCGGTGTGCTGCGAGCCGCTGCCGAGCGCAATGTCCGTGTACCGACCGAGTTGTCGGTGATCGGCTTCGACGATATCCAGATGAGTCGCTACGTCTATCCGGCGTTGACCACCGTGGGGCAGTCGATCCTGCAGTTGGGCGAGATGGCGGCTGAAGTATTGCTGCGCCGGATCGCCACGCCGGCTCTGGTCACCGAACAAAGGATCGTGACGCCCAGCATCGTCATGCGCGAATCGACCGCGCCATTGGCCGGCGTATTTGCGCAATTCCGTTAATTAAAAGCGTCGCTGAAACCGAATGAATGAGTAGCAATGTATGTCAGCAAAAGTAGTGGTAATTGGCAGCCTCAACATGGACCTGGTCACCCGGGCGCCACGGCTGCCGCGCGGTGGCGAGACGCTGATCGGCGAGTCGTTTACCACGGTATCCGGTGGCAAGGGCGCCAATCAGGCAGTGGCTGCCGCGCGATTGGGCGCGCAGGTGTCGATGGTTGGTTGTGTGGGCAGCGATGCCTACGGTAAAGAGCTGCGTGAGGCGTTGTTGGCCGAGCAGATCGATTGTCAGGCCGTCAGCACCGTGGAAGGCTCCAGCGGCGTGGCGTTGATTGTGGTTGATGACAATAGCCAGAATGCGATCGTGATCGTTGCCGGTGCCAACGGCGCGTTGACGCCTGCGTTGATCGGCTGCTTCGATTCGGTCCTGCAGGCTGCCGATGTGATCATTTGTCAGCTGGAAGTGCCGGACGCCACGGTGGGTCACGCGCTCAAGCGCAGTCGCGAATTGGGCAAGACTGTGATCCTCAATCCGGCCCCGGCCAGCCGTCCATTGCCAGCGGACTGGTACGCGAATATCGACTACCTGATTCCCAACGAGAGCGAGGCGTCGGCACTGAGTGGTTTGCCGGTGGACTCTCGGCAAACCGCGGAAATCGCTGCGACCCGACTGATCGAGATGGGCGCGGGCAAAGTGATCATCACCCTCGGCGCCCAGGGTTCGCTGTTTGCCGATGGCAAGGGCTTTGAACACTTCCCCGCGCCGATCGTGAAGGCGGTCGACACCACGGCGGCTGGCGATACCTTCGTCGGCGGTTTTGCTGCCGCGCTGGCGGGCGGCAAGAGCGAAGCCGAGGCGATTCGCTTCGGTCAGGTGGCTGCGGCGCTGTCGGTCACCCGAGCCGGCGCGCAACCGTCGATTCCCTCCCTTTGCGAAGTACAGGCGTTCAAGCCAGCATGAAAAAGACTCCGTTGCTCAACGTTGCACTGTCGCGACTGATCGCCTCCCTGGGTCATGGCGACAAAGTGGTGATCGGTGATGCGGGGCTGCCGGTACCGCCCGGGGTCGAACTGATCGACTTGGCGCTGACCCACGGCATTCCGGATTTCATCAGCACCCTGAAGGTGGTGCTCAGCGAAATGCAGGTTGAAAGCCATGTGCTGGCCCAGGAAATCCTGGAGAAAAAACCATCGGCACTGTCGACCCTGGACGAACTGAATGCCGAGGGGGCGCTGGGGCAGCGTGAGTTGCTCAGCCACGAACAATTCAAGGTTCTCAGCCGACAGGCCCGGGCGATCGTGCGCACGGGCGAATGCCAGCCGTACTGCAACATCGTGCTGGTTGCCGGAGTAACGTTTTGAATCGTCCGGAGAAAATCGACCTCATCATCGACACCGACCCTGGTGCCGACGATGTGGTGGCGTTGCTGTTTGCGCTGGCATCACCCAATGAATTGAACGTCCGTGCGTTGACCACTGTTGCTGGCAACGTACGCCTGGACAAGACCTCGCGAAACGCGCGGCTGGCGCGCGAATGGGCGGGGCGCGAGGAGGTTCCAGTGTATGCCGGGGCGCCGAAGCCGATGATGCGCACGCCGATCTATGCCGAGGACATCCATGGCAAGGAAGGCCTGTCCGGTGTCGCCGTGTACGAACCGAAGGCAGGCTTGGCCGAGGGCAATGCCATCGACTACCTGATCGATACGCTGATGGCCGCCACGCCCCACAGCATCACCCTTGCCATTCTCGGACCACAGACCAACCTGGCCCTGGCGCTAATCCAGCAGCCTGGAATCGTTCAGGGCATCAAGGAAGTGGTGATCATGGGTGGTGCGCACTTCAACGGTGGCAACATCACACCGGTGGCGGAATTCAACCTGTTCGCCGATCCGCACGCGGCCGAGGTGGTGCTCAAGAGCGGATTGAAGCTGACCTATCTGTCTCTGGATGCGACCCACAAGATCCTCACCAGCGACGAGCGCCTGAAGCAGATAGCCGCGTTGAACAACCGTGCCAGCAGGCTGGTGGTCGATATTCTGAATGACTACATCAAGGCCGATATGGAGCACTACGACATCCCGGGTGGCCCGGTGCACGACGCCGCCGTCATCGCCTGGCTGCTCAGGCCGCAGTTGTTCAGCGGGCGCGAGGTCAATGTGGTGATCGACAGTCGCGAAGGTCCGACCTTCGGCCAGACCATCGTCGACTGGCATGACCGCCTCAAAGCGCCCAAGAATGCCTTATGGGTTAACGGCGGTGACGCGCAGGGCTTTTTCGATCTGCTGACCGAGCGACTGGGTCGTTTGAAGTAAGTCTCACAGTCGCAGGCTTTTACGCCGAGTCAGTTGCACTCTTGTGGTCTGCCAGGTGCTTCTCGAACACCTGTTCGATGAAGGACTGGGCAGCTTCGGTTCCCAGGTCTCTGACCAGTAGATCGATGCCGATGATTGCAAGCTCTTCCGTCGTACCCGGGCTGTAAGAGCTATGGCCGTCCTGCCACTTTGCTTTGATGTCGGCGTCGATACTTACAGTGGTCATGATGGCGCTCGTGCGGTCGGGGAAGTCTGAGCCTCGAGTTAACCATTTTGCGGCGAGTTTGGCACTCCGACTTAGGCATGAGTGGAGGGCTATGCGACACTTGGTCTTTGATGGATTTTCAAGGATTGTGCTGTGCAGATCGATTTGAACACTCCCGACGGCTTGACCCTTGAAGCGGTGCGTCAACTGTTGGCGGCGGCCAGCGACGATGAACATACGCAGTTGCGTGTGACCAAGGGCGGCATCGCCTATATTTCATCGGGGGTCGTGGGCGGCACCGATATCGACGGCTTGCTGTTCCGTCTGGAAACCTGGGCCAGGGGCTCCGGTTATGTTGGGCGGGTCGCGGCCAGCGATGAGGTCTGGGTCATGCAGATCTTCAATGCGCTGAAGCAGAACTGGCCACGTCCGGCTTTCGATTACATCGACGTGTATTGAGCACCGTTCATATTCAGTCACGATTGAAGGGTGAAGGGCAGGGCGATGCTCAGGCAAACTTGCCGTTTGTCCGAGGCGAAGGGCAGGGTGCTTGGGCTCCCTGTGAAACCAAACGCCGGATTGGCGGTCGCACGATCTCAGCTTAACTCTCGAAAATAGGAGGCTTCATGCCTTGGAAGCTCGCGTCATTGGGTACTTTGTTGGCCGTTTCCCTGCTGGCGGGTTGCAGCACTGCCACCAACGAGTCGGCAACTGACCCTGTAACGACGACTGACACAGGTCACAGCCGTTGCGAGGCCAAAGCGGCCGAATTCACCATCGGCAAACAGGCTTCTCCCGAGCTGCTGGAGCAGGCGCGTACCCGTGCTGGTGCGCAGAACGCGCGATTCCTGCAGCCGACCGACATGGTGACGCTGGAGTACCGCTCCGACCGTCTGAACCTCAACACCGATGCCAATCGGGTCGTCACCCGCGTCAACTGCGGCTGATCGCTCAGGCTTTTACGACGCCCACAAAAAACCCCGTCACATGGACGGGGTTTTTTTAGTGCGCCTGGAAATTACTCTGGGCGAACTTGAGCAGCTTGCATACCCTTTTGGCCTTTCTCAGCCACGAAGGAAACGGTTTGGCCTTCTTTCAGGCTTTTGAAACCGTCGCTTTCGATAGCTTTGAAGTGTACGAACAGGTCGTCACCGCCACCTTGAGGAGTGATGAAGCCGAAGCCTTTTTCATCGTTGAACCATTTAACGGTGCCGGTTTGGCGATTAGACATGGTGTATCTCCAAGAAACATATATTTTCAGTAGTACTGTGCTGCTCAGGCCAACTGGGCACACCGGGGTATCATAGTCGAAATGTTCGCTTTGGGAGCCCCCCACAGGTGCTGTTTGCCCTACAGTCGCACATTCTTTGTTGCCTGATATGGCTGAAAGCCCCGTTTTAAAAGGCTTTCAGCCGAAAGTAAAGACGATAAAAAAAGCTGTAAAACCTGCGTAATTTGTCGAAAAAAGTGCTTTTCAGCGGTTTTTCACCGGTTGAAAGCGCATTTTTTAGGTGGTTTCAGGCTTATTTTTTCGCCGGATTGTTGGCCTTGCACTTGGAAATTTGGGTCAGGGCCTGTTGCTTCAGGGAGTCGCTGGCCGTGTTGTCCATCAAGGACTGAAGGTCCTTAGCCGGGTACGATTTGATCGCGTCTGCACCGCAAGCACAGTGGGATTTGGCACCAGCTGCGCCGATCTGCGGAGTGGCCGCTTCGGTGCACTGAGCCATGTATTTCTCACGCTCACCCTTCGGCCATTCGGCGTGGGCGGCCAGGGGCAGCAACAGGACGATGGGGGCGACTACAGCGAATAAACGATTCAGACGCATGCCGGGATGCTCCTTTTGGGGTCAGTGTCTTTTTATCTGAGGGGTAAAGCGGGGATCAAGTTCATCACTCTGGCACAAAAACGCCGGATTTGCCCTGGCATAAAACCTGTGCACCGCCACGACCGTTCATCTGTGCTAGCATGCCTCGCTCGGGCGCTTGCAGGCGCCGGTCGACCCTCAGTCCCGGCTGCGGCGAATGCCCGAATAATCCTGATTTGAATCCCAGTCACTCTGGTTCGATTTTCCGGTTGGCCGAAAGGCTCCTGCCGCTGTAAGGCAGGCGTTCGTCATTGAATGGCCTGGATCGGATCTTGTACTGGCTCATCCCAACCCACGTGACCTTTGGTAGGGGTCACCACTAGGAGAGGAGGCGCCATGCCAACTATTACTCTTCCCGACGGCAGTCAACGTTCATTCGATCACCCGGTTTCCATCGCCGAGGTCGCCGCATCCATTGGTGCCGGTCTGGCCAAGGCCACCGTGGCCGGCAAGGTCAATGGCAAGCTGGCTGACGCCAGCGACATCATCGACAGCGACGCTACGCTGCAAATCATCACGCCAAAGGATGAAGAGGGGCTGGAGATCATTCGCCACTCTTGCGCTCACCTGGTTGGCCATGCGGTCAAGCAGTTGTATCCGACCGCCAAAATGGTTATCGGCCCGGTCATCGACGAAGGCTTCTATTACGACATCGCCTTCGAGCGTCCTTTCACTCCGGACGACCTGGCGGCCATCGAACAGCGCATGCAGCAGCTGATCGAGAAAGATTACGACGTGATCAAGAAAGTCACTCCGCGCGCCGAAGTGATCGAAGTGTTCAAGGCCCGTGGCGAAGACTACAAGTTGCGCCTGGTCGAGGACATGCCGAACGAACAGGCCATGGGCCTGTACTATCACGAAGAATACGTCGACATGTGCCGTGGTCCGCACGTGCCGAACACGCGTTTCCTTAAGTCCTTCAAGCTGACCAAGCTGTCCGGCGCCTACTGGCGCGGCGATGCCAAGAACGAGCAGTTGCAGCGAGTTTACGGCACCGCTTGGGCTGACAAGAAGCAACTGGCTGCCTACATCCAGCGCATCGAAGAAGCCGAGAAGCGCGATCACCGCAAGATCGGCAAACGCCTGGGCCTGTTCCACACCCAGGAAGAGTCGCCGGGCATGGTGTTCTGGCACCCGAACGGCTGGACTCTGTACCAGGTGCTCGAGCAGTACATGCGCAAGGTTCAGCGCGACAACGGCTACCTTGAGATCAAGACGCCTCAGGTCGTTGACCGCAGCCTGTGGGAGAAATCCGGGCACTGGGCCAACTACGCCGACAACATGTTCACCACCCAGTCGGAAAACCGCGACTACGCCATCAAGCCAATGAACTGCCCTTGCCACGTGCAGGTGTTCAATCAGGGCCTGAAAAGCTACCGCGAGTTGCCGATGCGTCTGGCCGAATTCGGTGCCTGCCACCGTAACGAGCCATCGGGTGCGCTGCACGGCATCATGCGCGTGCGTGCATTCACTCAGGATGACGCCCACATCTTCTGCACCGAAGAGCAGATGCAGGCCGAATCCGCGGCGTTCATCAAGCTGACCATGGACGTTTACGCCGACTTCGGCTTCAAAGATGTCGAGATGAAGCTGTCCACTCGTCCGGAAAAACGCGTCGGTTCCGACGAGTTGTGGGATCGAGCCGAAGCTGCATTGGCTGCAGCCCTTGATAGCGCTGGCCTGCCGTACGATCTGCAGCCGGGCGAGGGTGCGTTCTACGGTCCGAAGATCGAGTTCTCGCTGAAAGATTGCCTTGGTCGCGTCTGGCAGTGTGGTACCCTGCAGCTCGATTTTAACCTGCCTGTCCGTCTGGGAGCCGAATACGTCTCCGAAGACAACAGTCGCAAGCACCCGGTGATGTTGCACCGGGCGATCCTGGGCTCCTTCGAACGTTTCGTCGGAATCCTGATCGAGCACTACGAGGGTGCATTCCCCGCGTGGCTGGCTCCGACCCAGGCAGTGATCATGAATATCACTGATAAACAGGCCGATTTTGCCGCCGAGGTTGAAAAAACCCTCAACGAAAGCGGATTTCGTGCCAAGTCTGACTTGAGAAATGAAAAGATCGGCTTTAAAATCCGCGAGCATACTTTGCTCAAGGTTCCTTATCTCTTGGTTATCGGAGATCGGGAAGTCGAGATGCAGACTGTCGCTGTGCGTACTCGTGAAGGTGCTGACCTGGGCTCGATGCCCGTCGCCCAGTTCGCTGAGTTTCTCGCGCAAGCGGTTTCCCGGCGTGGTCGCCCAGATTCGGAGTAATTACTATTAAGCGTGAAATGAGACAAGATAAACGAGCTGCACCGAAAGCCCCGATCAACGAGAATATCTCGGCACGCGAGGTTCGGTTAATTGGGGCTGAAGGTGAACAGCTTGGGATTGTGTCAATTGAAGACGCGCTTCTTAAGGCTGAAGAGGCCAAACTGGATTTGGTGGAGATTTCCGCCGATGCAGTACCCCCTGTTTGCAAACTGATGGACTACGGCAAATCTATCTTCGAGAAGAAGAAGCAGGTTGCCGCGGCCAAGAAAAACCAGAAGCAGATTCAGGTAAAAGAAATCAAGTTTCGTCCAGGGACGGAGGAAGGGGATTACCAGGTAAAACTGCGCAACCTGGTACGTTTCCTGAGTGACGGGGACAGGGCCAAGGTATCCTTGCGATTCCGCGGCCGTGAGATGGCCCACCAGGAGCTGGGGATGGAACTCCTCAAGCGAGTTGAAGGTGACTTGCTCGAGTACGGTTCGGTCGAACAGCATCCTAAGATGGAAGGACGCCAGCTGATTATGGTCATCGCCCCGAAAAAGAAGAAGTAATCAACAGGGCACGGCAGGCCTTCTGATTATGTTTATCAACTGAATGCGGAGTATCCGAACATGCCAAAAATGAAGACCAAAAGTGGTGCTGCTAAGCGGTTTCTGAAAACTGCTAACGGTATCAAGCACAAGCACGCTTTCAAGAGCCACATCCTGACCAAAATGTCGACCAAGCGTAAGCGTCAACTGCGCGGTAGCAGCTTGCTGCATCCGTCTGACGTGGCAAAAGTCGAGCGCATGCTGCGCCTTCGTTAATTTTAGTCAAGAATAGAGGAAGTAACTCATGGCTCGTGTAAAGCGTGGCGTCATTGCCCGTAAGCGTCACAAAAAAATTCTGAAACTTGCTAAAGGCTACTACGGCGCACGCTCCCGCGTATTCCGTGTTGCCAAGCAAGCGGTAATCAAGGCAGGCCAATACGCCTACCGTGACCGTCGTCAGAAAAAACGTCAGTTCCGCGCTCTGTGGATCGCTCGTATCAACGCTGGTGCTCGTATCAACGGTCTGTCCTACAGCCGTTTCATCGCCGGCCTGAAAAAAGCGTCCATCGAGATCGACCGTAAGGTTCTGGCTGATCTGGCAGTGAACGAAAAAGCGGCGTTTGCTGCGATTGTCGAGAAAGCTAAAGCCACCTTGGCTTAAGTACCCCCGACAGTCACCCGGCCTCACCTCCGTGGGGCCAGGTGTTAAACGTCATAAATAGGGGAAGAGCCTTCAAGCTCTTCCCCTATTTTGTATCTGGAGTCTGTACATGGAAAACCTGGATGCGCTCGTCTCTCAAGCACTAGAGGCTGTGCAAAGCGCTGAAGATATCAATGCCCTGGAGCAAATCCGGGTTCACTACCTTGGCAAGAAAGGTGAATTGACTCAGGTGATGAAGACCCTGGGGAATTTGCCGGCAGAAGAGCGTCCGCAAGTCGGTGCGCTGATCAACGTTGCCAAGGAACGTGTCACAGACGTTCTCAATGCGCGCAAGGCGTTGTTTGAAGAGGCCGACCTGGCCGCCAAACTGTCCGCCGAGTCCATTGACGTGACCCTGCCGGGCCGCGGTCAGACCTCCGGTGGTCTGCATCCGGTTACCCGCACTCTGGAACGCATCGAACAATTCTTCACCCACATCGGCTACGGCATTGCCGAAGGCCCTGAGGTCGAAGACGATTATCACAACTTCGAAGCGCTCAACATCCCAGGCCATCACCCGGCCCGGTCGATGCATGACACCTTCTATTTCAATGCCAACATGTTGCTGCGCACCCATACCTCGCCGGTACAGGTCCGCACCATGGAGTCGAAGCAGCCGCCGATCCGCATCGTCTGCCCAGGCCGCGTATACCGTAGCGACTCGGATATCACCCACTCGCCGATGTTCCACCAGGTCGAAGGCCTGCTGGTCGATCGCGACATCAATTTCGCCGATCTCAAAGGCACCATCGAAGAATTCCTGCGCGTGTTCTTCGAAAAAGAACTGGCCGTGCGTTTCCGCCCTTCGTATTTCCCGTTCACTGAGCCATCCGCTGAAGTCGACATGGAATGCGTGATGTGCAGCGGTAAAGGCTGCCGAGTCTGCAAGCAGACTGGCTGGCTGGAAGTCATGGGCTGCGGCATGGTTCACCCGAACGTGCTGCGCATGTCCGGCATCGATCCGGAAGAGTTTTCGGGCTTTGCCTTCGGCATGGGCGTTGAGCGTCTGGCCATGCTGCGTTACGGCGTGAACGACTTGCGTCTGTTCTTCGACAACGACTTGCGGTTCCTCGCGCAATTTCGCTAGTCGTAACGAATTCTTAGGAGAGCAGGATGAAATTCAGTGAACAATGGCTGCGTGGCTGGGTTAGCCCGCAGGTAAGTCGCGACGAGCTGGTTGCTCGTCTGTCGATGGCCGGTCTTGAGGTCGATAGCGTTACGCCGGCCGCCGGTGTTTTCAGTGGCGTGATCGTGGGCGAGGTGCTCAGCACCGAACAGCACCCGGACGCCGACAAACTGCGCGTTTGCCAGGTTAGCAATGGCTCGGAGACTTTCCAGGTCGTGTGCGGTGCGCCAAACGTGCGCCCGGGCCTGAAGATCCCGTTCGCCACCATCGGTGCCGAACTGCCGGGCGACTTCAAGATCAAGAAAGCCAAGCTGCGGGGCGTCGAGTCCAACGGCATGCTGTGCTCGCAAGCCGAACTGCAAGTGGGTGAAGGCAACGATGGCCTGATGGAACTGCCGGCCGATGCGCCAGTGGGTCAGGACATTCGTGAGTACCTGAACCTGGACGACGCCAGCATCGAGGTCGACCTGACCCCGAACCGCGGCGACTGCCTGTCCCTGGCCGGTCTGGCCCGTGAAGTCGGCGCGCTGTATGCCGCTCAGGTTACTCGTCCAGTAGTTGCCAGCGTTTCGCCGGTGCACGACGAAGTGCGTTCAGTAGAAGTACTGGCGCCGGCTGCGTGCCCGCGTTACCTGGGTCGCGTAATCCGTAACGTTGACCTGTCCAAGCCAACACCGCTGTGGATGGTCGAGCGTCTGCGTCGTGCCGACGTGCGCAGCATCGATGCTGCCGTCGACATCACCAACTACGTGATGCTCGAACTGGGTCAGCCGCTGCACGCCTTCGATCTTGCCGAAATCAATGGCGGTATCCGCGTGCGCATGGCCGAAGAAGGCGAGAAGCTGGTTCTGCTCGACGGTCAGGAAGTCTGCCTGCGTAGTGATACGCTGGTTATTGCCGACCACACCCGCGCACTGGCCATTGCCGGCGTCATGGGTGGCGAGCACAGCGGCGTCAATACCGCGACCACTCGCGATATTTTCCTGGAAAGCGCGTTCTTCGATCAGATCGCCGTTGCTGGCAAGGCTCGTTCCTATGGCCTGCACACCGACGCCTCGCATCGCTACGAGCGTGGCGTGGATTGGCAACTGGCCCGTGAAGCCATGGAGCGCGCCACTGGCCTGCTGCTGGAAATCACCGGAGGCGAAGCCGGCCCGATCATCGAAACCGTCAGCGAACAGCACTTGCCGTCGATCGCGCCGGTCACTCTGCGCGCTCAACGCATCACCCAGATGCTGGGCATGGAAATGGATTCGACTGAAGTAGAGCGTCTGCTCAGTGCTTTGGGCTTGACCATTACTGCCGACGGGGCAAGTCAGTGGCGCGTAGAAGTGCCAAGCCATCGCTTCGATATCAGTCTGGAAGTCGACCTGATCGAAGAACTGGCTCGCCTCTACGGCTACAACCGCCTGCCGGTTCGTTACCCGCAAGCGCGTCTGGCGCCGCAAGCCAAGGCTGAAGCCCGTAGCGACTTGCCTGAACTGCGCCGCCTGCTGGTCGCCCGTGGTTATCAGGAAGCGATCACCTACAGCTTCATCGATCCGAAACAGTTCGAGTTGTTTAATCCGGGTGTTGAGCCGTTGCTGTTGGCCAACCCGATTTCCAACGACATGGCGGCCATGCGTTCGTCTTTGTGGCCTGGTCTGGTCAAGGCGCTTCAGCACAACCTGAACCGTCAACAAGATCGCGTACGTCTGTTCGAAAGCGGTCTGCGTTTCGTTGGTCAGCTCGAAGGCCTGAAGCAAGAGCCGATGCTGGCCGGTGTGGTTTGCGGTAGCCGCTTGCCGGAAGGCTGGGCGCAAGGTCGCGACACCGTCGACTTCTTCGACGTCAAGGCTGACGTGGAAGCGGTACTGGGCTTCGCCGGTGCTCTGGATGCGTTCACTTTCGTCCCGGGCAAACACCCGGCGCTGCACCCGGGTCAAACCGCGCGCATTGAACGTGAAGGTCGTCTGGTTGGCTTCGTTGGCGCTATCCACCCTGAATTGTCGAAAACATTGGGCCTGGATCGTCCGGTCTTCGTTTTTGAGATGGTTTTGGCGGAAGTGGCTTCGGGCAAAATGCCTAAATTCCACGAGTTGTCGCGCTTTCCTGAAGTGCGTCGTGACCTGGCACTGATTGCGCACAAAGACGTTGCAGCCTCGGCTGTACTGGACGTAATCCGTGAAAATGCAGGCGAATGGCTGACAGACCTCAGGCTATTTGACGTATATCAGGGTAAAGGCATTGATCCTGATAGAAAAAGCCTTGCAGTCGGCTTGACCTGGCAGCATCCATCGCGCACTCTTAATGACGATGAGGTGAATAACACGACGCAAAATATCCTCACCTCGCTCGAACAAAGGTTGAACGCCACGTTAAGGAAGTGACGTATGGGGGCTTTGACGAAAGCTGAGATGGCGGAACGTCTGTATGAAGAGCTGGGCCTGAACAAGCGGGAAGCCAAGGAATTGGTCGAACTGTTTTTCGAGGAAATCAGGCACGCTCTTGAAGACAACGAACAGGTGAAATTGTCCGGTTTCGGCAATTTCGACCTTCGGGACAAACGCCAGCGGCCTGGCCGCAATCCGAAAACGGGAGAAGAAATCCCGATCACGGCTCGCCGTGTGGTCACCTTTCGTCCAGGGCAGAAGTTGAAGGCCCGAGTTGAGGCTTATGCTGGAACCAAGTCATAACGACGAGCTACCCGTCATCCCAGGCAAACGCTACTTCACCATTGGTGAAGTTAGCGAGCTGTGTGCGGTAAAACCGCACGTACTGCGCTATTGGGAGCAGGAGTTTCCTCAACTCAACCCCGTCAAACGCCGCGGAAACCGCCGGTATTATCAGCGCCAGGACGTGCTGATGATCCGGCAGATCCGCGCGCTTCTTTACGATCAGGGTTTCACCATCGGCGGCGCGCGTTTGCGTTTGTCCGGCGATGAAGCCAAAGACGACACCACGCAATACAAGCAAATGATTCGCCAGATGATCGCTGAGCTCGAAGATGTTCTGGTGGTCCTCAAGAAATAAATTCCTGCTTTTAAATACTTCCAGTTTTCAAAAGCTTGCGATATATTCTTGAGCGTTCTTCGAAAAGAGGAACGGGTTTCACGCCTAGTCGGGGCGTAGCGCAGTCCGGTAGCGCACTAGCATGGGGTGCTAGGGGTCGAGTGTTCGAATCACTCCGTCCCGACCATATTTTTCAATGACTTGGCCCAATCTGAAAAGGTTGGGCTTTTTCATGTCTGTATTAAAAATGTCCACCCAGGTTTTGATACCCGCCGCAATGAAGCGCACTCTGGACTGAACGGAATGAGATGGTATACAGCGACAATCGCATCGGCTGCAAAAGTTTCGAAACGGCAGCGACGTATCGCTGCCGCGGTTCTGATGGTTTGCTGGGGAGCGGCTCCGTATTTCCGGTGGCCGATCGAGCCGGTTTTCATTTTTATTGTTGCCTTGCAGCTAGCGATCTCCTCTTTTTTTATCAAAGAGCAGCCACCTGTAACGGTCAGGCATAAATCCACTAAGGCGCAATGAGGGAAACCGGCAGATCCCCGTCACGGCCTCAAATCATAAAGCCAACAGCCTGCCCAAGATTACCTTCCTGCGCGCCTGCAATCAGGTGCAGCGGAACGTGGTGTTGCGGCTCCAGGGACGGGATTTCAAACCCACCCACGATCTGAGGCTGTCGCTCATCCAGCCCGGTTGCCTCGACTTCTTTTGCCTTGGCCATTCTCGCGTGGTTCGCTGCGATTTCATTGAGGGTTGACACGTTACATCTCCGGTGACTGACCAAGCGTACTGCTGGAGTCCTTAAGCGTTAGTTTGAAGTGCTGCCGTGTCAGAATTATGTCGTTCTGGGGCGGCTAAGACGGCCAGCTGCAAAGGCTACGCCAGACGCTGGGATATGCTTTCCCTAACCGCGTTGTTTGCGACGAAAGGTTACCCAGCGCGAGGGTAAAGTTTGAGTTTGAAGCTATGCTGGACGCAAGTGAAATGAAGGGAGCGCCGAATTTTTAATCAAACAGACTCTTTGTCTAAGAGTTTACCGTCGCCTCGCTGGCGTGCAGCGTTTCCAAGCTAGTGAACTTTCAGATTTTCTGTGGCCCTAAACACTTGCTGGAAATGAGGTGTGCGGCTCTTATGTGACTGTCTGCACTTGGGATACTGGAGCAGTTCCTTGCTGGTAAACAGAGCAATGTCCACGGTATTTTTAAATGAATAAGAAAAGTGTAATTCCCGTGTTAGCGGCGTTGGTGGCTTTCCTGTCAGTTTCAACCATGCTTCGCTTTCCGGGCCTGCCTATAGGCATGGCGGAAATCACTGTGCTCTTTGCTTCTTTTGCAATTATTCGCCGAAATGTCTTCATGCAAAATGTTAAGCATCCCCTCATGTTGTTTTGGTTTGCCTTCATTGCAACGACAATGATTGGCTTTTTTGTTGGTTCCATCCGTGGGGAGGGGGCAATACATACGGTGATTGCCTATTTATACACCGCAGGCTTTACGCTAATAGCATTGTCCTATGTGGGCGGCTTGGATCAGTTTGAGTTTCAAAGATTTATTAGGGCTATGGCGACAATTCCGGTTGTCTTGCTTTTCTTACCGTTGTTGGTTTTTTTACTTGGCAGCATCTGGTTTTCGGACTTATTGGAAATCAATACCACCTATTACCCATCCCGTGTAGCTGCCTGGTCGATGAACCCTAACCAGCTCGCATTGTTTTTACTGCCTATTCCAATCTGGCTGGCTGCTATTTCTCAGAACAGTCATTGGCAAGGTTGGCGGTTCGTTAAGAAGTTTGCTTTTTTGTGGCTTTTCTTCTTTTTGGGACTGTGTGTAAGAAGCGATGCGCTGCTTTTGGCATGGTGTATTGGGATCCCAATGTTGACATTGATAGTATGGCGCTGGTTACCCAATATTAATTGGCGGTTTTTTGGAGCGTTGATTGCGGCATTTATTCTGGCTTTTATTTCGTTTAAGTTTATTTTTGATGGGCCTGGTCAACGAGTTTTCGAATCGGTTCGGGCGGTTGTCGCTGAACGTGAAAGTGACGTCATAGCTGAACGGGATCTAAAAAAAGAAAATACGAAAGCAATTTCTGGTTTTGCACTGTCTTTCGAACATAATGCTATAACTAAAGAAATTAAAGTTCCACTTGCGCTAGGGAAATCTGACTCTACCTTCGGAGTCGGGATGGATCCAAACAAAGCAGGTGTGCGCAAAACATTATGGGTTCATGCATTGGAGGTTTGGACGCTATCCCCGGTGTTTGGTCATGGACCTGGAGCGTTCTCCTATCTGGATAATCCGCAAGCAAGGCACGAGGCTCACAATTTGTTATTGGATCTGCTCACTCAGGCGGGTATTGCAGGATTGATAATTTTTGGTGTGTTGTATCTTTGGTTGATAGCTGGAGCTATAAAGGCGCGAGATCCATTTTCGCTAACAACATTGATTGTTCTGATGATTTTTTCCGGTGCACATTTCATGCTTCGTCAGCCAGTCTTTATGCTTTATATGGTGATTTGTGCGGTAGTCGTCAAAAATCGGATCTTTGAAAAGCTGGATAGCAGTCCGGGGATTACCTCAAGTGGTATCCCCGGAATTTCGACAGTCTTGAAGCCCTAGCGCGCACGAGCGGAATGCGGGGTTTGAATGTTTTGTAAATATCAGCTTCTAGTTTCTGAATTTCGCTTCTTGACCGTCAACATCTTGCGCTGAGAAACGCGGTTGAGGAGATAGCAGGCTGCCACGATAGCGGCGTAAGCAATCAGGAATGGTACGACGCTATATAACCCGGTCCTGGGAAGCAGCATGATTTTTACGAAAATCATTACATGCGCACCGAAAACGAGTGGATTCCTGGAGTTTACCAGTCTAGATAAAACTACCCCGAACCCTGCCGCAGCAATCAAATACATGCCTGGAATCCATAGGGTGTATGCATAGAAGTCTGAAAACAACGACCAACCCATACCAAATCCTTTTTGGTACGCATCACCCGAAAGTAATGTCTTTGAAAGAAATTGCCCAAAATACAGTTGGTCCAACGGGACGTTCATGCCGAAAAATGTAGCGATCGTTGGTGTTGCCGGAAAAGCGCTATGGAGATAAGCAAGGGTGGGATAGCTTTCAACTTGTGTCGCGGCATGAATATAGAGTGCTGTTAACCCTTGATTGTCGATGAACCAAGGCAAAAATACCGCTGTATTTTCACCAAAGTAAGGATTGCGCGGTCCGAGTGCGGCCAACATGAGTATGCTGGCAAGTACAATCGGAATGCCTACCAGTGCAATTCGGTCAATGTGCTTTATTTTTATATGAAATAACCACACGCAGAGTAAAGAAAATCCCATTATTCCGCCGCGAATTCCAAGTTTCAGATTGGCGGCGTAATAGATTGCCAGCAGGCCGAGGACACACCATCCCAGCCATTTGGTTCTTGAGGCGAACGCCAGGCCGAGAGCGAGTAAAAGTCCGTATTGCGCTGCTGTGCTTCCACGCATAGTGAAATCGGTCGAAGCTGAGGTGTACAGCGAGGTGTAACCACTGCTTTGAACTATTCGATGAGCTTCAGGGAAACTAAGTAGAAAGACTGCGGTGGACACTGTGGCAAGTATGATTGCGGGGATCTGCAGGGTCTTGGTCCACTTTGGATCGATTGGGTGCTCTGTCTTGTTTGTATTTTTCCATATTGAAAACATGTACCCCGCGTGTATGGCGAGAAGGCAGGTAACGATGTAAAGAGTTAGGCGAAGTGCTTCATTTGCGGTTAATTCAATGGTTACGAAGTCTGGTCTTTGGACAGAAAAGAAATTACTCTCCATTTCCAGTATCGAGAGATCAAATCCCATGGCGTAGGCGATGAAGCGGCCGCCAATGAAGAGCGATATGCAGGCGATGAAAAAAACGTACGTATGTACGATAGTTCGATAAACGGCAATGCTGGTTATGAACAAGTAAGCCAACGTGCCGATCATGCCGACAGTTGACCAGAGTTCAGCCTGTTGCACGGTCGGATTTTCTGGGGAAATCAACCAGATAAACGAAAAAGCCGGGATTAGCCAGAGGCTGGTGAAGGCTATATGCCATGGCTCCATAAATGTATTGTAGATTACACGGTTCATATGCTTCCTATTTCTGTCTAATTCAAGAACCACTCATGACGCCAAATCGATGAATGTCAGATGGCTAGACAAAATTCGGTGTCGGAAAAACTGAAAAGTTCAGAAAAGACACTTTGCTTTAGTCGAAAAGGGAGTGTATGTAGGGCGATTCTCGGAAATAGGTGGGTATCTTCCGAAACTGTAAATGTCTTGATTTCGATCTGGGCTGAGGCCCTATCGTATTGAGCGCGCATTTGGCGTGGAGGCAGGGCTGGCGTGGTCGCGATCAGGCCCAATCACAGGAAAAATGATGAGGGCAATCGCCAGGACAGTGAAACTCAACCCCGTAGAGGATGACTGCGGGTTACGAGAAAGCTAGCGGTACTTGATGACAATCCCCTTGAGCTTGCGACCGTTGATGGTCTGCACGTCCCGGGCCCACAGCGGTCCGTTGAGGTAGGCGCCCACCGGTCCGATATGGTCATAGACCACCACTACGGCATCGCCGCCGAGCTTGGCCGCTTCATCCCGCAGTTTCGCTTCCACCTCAGTGATGGGCGGGGCGGGGTCGACACTGGCGTCGATCAGCACTTCACCCAATCGAACATGCGGGCGCAGGGGGTCGGAGCGCAGCACGACGACTTCACTGGGCAGGGTTGGTGCCGGATGTTCGACGCCGACGTAGGCGGTGGTCTGAGCATCGATACTCGTGCAACCACTGAGTGCGAGCAGGGTGGCGGTGAGCCCGCCAGCCAATAGCGATGATTTGAAACGGGCAGACCAGGACACTGGCATGTTGGGATTCCTCCGGACAATCCGCTGCTATGCGGCGGGTGGCATGTTGACGGTAGCAGACAGCCCGGGAGTTGCCAGAAAGCCCAACCCTTGCAGGTTTGGCTGTTTCATGCGGTTAACATCGGTGATCAGGAAGGCTTCTTACAGATCCTTCTCACAGTTGACCATCCACGAGACGCCGAAGCGGTCGACCAGCATGCCGAAGCGTGCCGCCCAGAAAGTGGCTTCCAGCGGCATCTCGACTTTGCCTCCGTCCGACAGCGCGTTAAACACTCGATCGGCTTCAGCGATGCTGTCGACATTCAGCGAAATCGAGCAGCCGCTCATGTCCGGGGTCGGGCGGTCGGGCGTGGTGTCCGAAGCCATCAGCATCTGATCGCCAACTTTCAGGCAGGTGTGAATGATCAGGTCGTGATGTTCCTTCGGCACATGCTCGGCGGCGGGTGTTTCGCCGAACGTCATCATCGCTTCCAGATTGCCTTGCAGGCATTGTTGATAAAACGTGAAGGCGGCGCGGCAGTCGCCGTTGAAGATGAGATACGGACTGATTTTCATGGTTTGCTCCCGGTCATTGAAAGGGCACACCGGATTGGACGCCGCGTTCACGGGCGAATTCCGATGACATTGACTGGGCAAGCAAAGCGCTAAATCGCGATGGGAGCCTGGGTTTTTTTAGATGTTTTTTCGATAGACCGGGCGAGGCTTATTGCTTCGTTCGGGCGCCGCGGCGCCAGCACGCGTTCGATGGCACCGCTCACCAGATTTTCCAGCAGTTCATCATGCTCTTGTTCGTCCAAAGCATGGGGTGTCAGCCAGCTGGGTGCGTTGTTGAGCAGGGCCGCAATCGCATGGCCGGCCGCCAGTTGCCCCGAATCACTGAAGCGCGAGCGTGCGCCGAGGATCACCAGCAATCGGCGTTCGTACTGCTCGCGCAATTGCCGGACCCGAGCCTGCTGCTCTTCATTCAGGCAGCCGCTGTCGCGTTCCACCAGGCGAAAATGCCACGGCATGTCGCGGTGCAGGTTCAGGTGTGCGCGGATCAGGTTGTTAAGCCGGTCGCGTTTGGCCGGGGCCTTTTTCTCGATACGCCCCAAAGTGGCCAACAGCTCTTCGTAGAACTCTTCGATCAGGTCGAGCAGCAAGTGCTGTTTGCTGGGGTAGTGGTGATACAGCGAGCCCGGGGAAAGCCCCAGGCACGTGGCGAGTTCACGCATGCCGACCTGACCGAAACCCTTGCTGGCAAACAACTCCAGCACCTTGTCCCGGTACTCGGCGAAACGTGAACAACGCTCAGGCATAGGCATGGAAACCGCGCCCCGATTTGCGACCCAGGTAACCGGCGGCAACCATTTCCTTGAGCAGTGGCGCCGGGCGATATTTGCTGTCGTTGAAGCCGTCGTAAAAGGCTTGCATGATCGCCAGGAGGGTGTCGAGGCCGATCAGGTCTGCCAATGCCAACGGGCCGATCGGCTGGTTGCAGCCCAGGCGCATGCCGGCGTCGATGTCTTCGGCGCTGGCCAGGCCTTCCTGAAACACCAGGATCGCTTCGTTGATCATCGGCACCAGAATCCGGTTGACCACAAACCCCGGACGGTTGCCGGCGGTTATCGCGGTCTTGCCCAGTGTGGTCGCCATGTCCAGCGCCAACGCGTGGGTGGCATCGCTGGTTTGCAGACCGCGAATGACTTCGATCAGACCCATCACCGGCACCGGGTTGAAAAAGTGCAGGCCAATGAAACGCTCGGGCTGGCTGACGCTGGCGGCGAGTTGGGTGATCGATAGCGACGAGGTGTTGGAAGCGATCACGCAATCGGCGCTGACCTGCGCGGCGATCTGTTGCAGCACCCGCAACTTCAGTTCGAGGTTTTCGGTGGCCGCTTCGATCACCAGTTGCGCGTTGTGCAAACTGCTGTAATCGGTGCTGGTCTGGATCTTGTCGAGGGCGGCGTTTTTCTGCTCGGGCGTCAGGGTGTCCTTGGCGATCTGCCGATCGAGGTTTTTGCCGACGGTGGCGACGGCTTTTTGCAACGCGCTCTCGGAGATGTCGAGCAAGGTCACGTTGAAACCGGCCAGGGCGCAGACCTGCGCAATTCCGTTACCCATGGTGCCGGCGCCGATCACGCCAATGTTTTGCAGATTCATGTTGCCGTCCTTCCGCTCAAACCCTGCGATACCTTGGCCGAGTTGGCGGCCGAAGGCGTACTATTGCCGCGAGTCTAGAGCCGGCGGGGCGGTTGTCCTATGCCGAAACTGTTCAACGGCACTGGCGTTTTTTGCCATTTCAAATGACGGGGAGAGTAGCGTTCACATGCGGGAAAAGGACTCGGTGGCCGCCTACTTCGTGCAGGCAATGATCCACGGGATGGGCGACGATCCGCAGCGCGTGCGGGCTGTGCTGGAGCAGGCCGGCATCGATCCGGCGCTGGTGCAACAGCCCACGGCGCGGGTGCCGGCCAATGCCTTTGCGGCGTTGTGGCTGATCCAGATCCGTGAACTGAACGACGAATTCTTCGGGCTCGACTCCCATGGCATGCCGCCAGGCGCATTCGCGCTGATTTGCCGCGCGCTGATCCAGGAACCCGATCTGCACAAAGCGATGCGCCAGTGCCTGGTCAACTTCGCCCTGTTCCTGCGCGACTTTCGCGGCACGCTGACCGTGCGTGGTAAACGAGCGGTCATCAGCCTGGACAGTCAGGCGGCGAACGATGACGCCAGCCGTTTCGGCGAAGAAACCTTCCTGGTGTTGATGATCAGCCTGTTGTGCTGGCTCGGTGGCCGGCGCATTCCCATCGACCGCGCGGACTTTCGCCACGAACGGCTGTCCCTCAGCGACGACCGCTTGTTGTGGGGACCGAACCTGACCTTCGGCGCCGAGCGCACCGAAATCGAATTTGCCAGTCACTACCTGCGACTGCCGGTGGTCCAGGATTTGGCCTCGCTCAAAGTCTTCCTGCGCACCGCACCGCAATGGCTGGTGATCCGCTTCCGCAACCAGCATGGTCTGGCGTCGCAGGTGCATCAACGCTTGCGCAACAGCCATTACAGCCATTGGCCGACCTTGCAGGCCTTCGCCCTCGAACAGCACCTTAGCCCCAGCACCTTCCGCCGCAAACTGGAACGTGAAGGTTGTTCCTACCAGGAGATCAAGGACGAAGTACGCCGCGCGGTGGCTTTCGAGCAATTACGAGAAAGCCGCGCGAGCATCAGCGACATCGCCGAGCAATTGGGCTTTCAGGAGCCGAGTGCGTTTCATCGCGCGTTCAAGAAGTGGACGGGGGAAAGTCCGGGGCGGTATCGGGCGCGTTTTCAGGGGGCGCGAGTCGAGCCTTTGGCGGAGTCTGAGGCGTGAGCCTGGTTTTTGAGCGTTTCACCACGCTACTCGATCAGGCAAGACGAGCCTTGCTGCTGGTCTGGGGCACGTCCCGTGGGTTGTTCCTCGGCCTGGTGCTGGCAACCCTGATCGCCGGGGTGCTGCCGGCGCTGGCAGCGTGGTTGGGTCAGCGGATTGTCGACGCGGTGGTCTTCGCCATGCAGTTGCATGCACAGCAGGGCAGTGCGCCGTTGTGGCCGGTGGTGCGTTACGTGTTGTTTGAAGCGGGGGTGTTGGCGTTGCTGTCCGCCACCCAGCGTGCGCTGTCGGTCCAGCAGTCACTGTTGCGGGTGCAGCTGGGGCAGAAGGTCAACACGATGATTCTGGAAAAGGCCCAGACGCTATCGCTGGTGCAGTTCGAGAATTCCGAGTTCTACGACAAGCTGGTGCGGGTACGGCGTGAAGCCTCGACCCGGCCGTTGGCGCTGGTGATGAAGTCGCTGGGCTTGATCCAGAACCTGATCGTGCTGATCAGCTTCGGTGTATTGCTGGTGCATTTTTCGCCGTGGGCGTTGGTGTTGCTGGTGGTCGGCGCATTGCCGGTGTTTTTTGCCGAGGCGCACTTTTCCGGGGATGCCTTTCGCCTGTTCACCCGTCGCGCCCCGGAAAGCCGGCAGCAGACTTACATCGAGACGCTGCTCTCCCATGAGGGTTACATCAAGGAGGTCAAGCTGTTCGGGTTCGCGCCGCTGCTGTTGCAGCGCTATCGCGACACGTTTGCCCGACTGTATGCCGAGGACCGGCGGCTGACCTTGCGCCGCGATGGCTGGGGTTTTGTTCTGGGTCTGTTGGGCACCGCGGCGTTTTATCTGGCGTATGCGTGGGTGGTGGTCGATACGGTGCACGGCAACATCACCCTGGGCCAGATGACCATGTACCTGGTGCTGTTCAAGCAGGGTCAGACGGCGGTGAGCAGCAGCCTCAGCGCCATCAGTGGTCTTTATGAAGATGGTCTCTACCTGTCCAGCCTCTATGAATACCTGGCCGAACCCGTGGTGGCCGACACTGGCCATCTCACCGTCGGTGCGGTTCCGGGCGATGGCCTGCGTTTCGAGAATGTCGGCTTCCGCTATCCGGGCGCCAGCCGCGCCGCGCTGGAAGGTATCGATCTGCACCTCGTGCCGGGGCACAGTGTGGCGCTGGTGGGGGAAAACGGTTCGGGCAAGACCACGCTGATCAAGCTGCTGACCCGGTTATACCGTCCCGATCAGGGGCGTATTCTGCTCGACGGCAGCGATTTGCAGGCGTGGGACGAAGACGCGTTACGTCGGCGGATCGGCGTGATTTTCCAGGACTACATTCGCTACCAGTTTTCCGTTGGCGAAAACATCGGTGTCGGCGACACGCTGGCGTTCAACGATGAGCAGCGCTGGCAGCAAGCGGCCGCCGAAGGCATGGCCGCGCCTTTCATCGAGCGTCTGGATCGCGGATATGCCACGCAGCTGGGGCGCTGGTTTGCCGGCGGGCAGGAACTGTCCGGCGGGCAGTGGCAGAAGATCGCACTGTCCCGTGCCTATATGCGCCGCAACGCCGATATCCTGATTCTCGACGAACCGACCTCGGCGCTCGACCCGGCGGCGGAAGCGGCCGTGTTCGAGCATTTCAGCCAGCACACGCGGGACCGCATGACCCTGCTGATCTCCCATCGTTTTTCCAGCGTGCGCAATGCCGATCACATCATTGTGCTGGATCAGGGCGCGATCCTTGAGCGCGGCGATCATGACACGCTGGTCGCGGCCGGTGGGCGTTATGCGCAGTTGTTCGACTTGCAGGCGCGGGGTTATCGCTAGGCCTCAGGATTCCTGGGAACCCTGTGAGATCGCCGGACCGGCGATCTGCGGTTTTGCCCGCATCAAACCCTCCAGTGCCTGTCGATACTGGCTACCGCCCAGGCTCATGCTGTTGTTGTGCGTCCCGCCGGGGATCAGCAACAGGCGTTTCGGTTGGTTGGCGGCATTGAACAATTGCTGGCTGAACCGCGATGGCATGAACGGATCAGCCAGGCCATGGACCACCAGCAACGGCATGTCGATGTCGACGATCTTGTCGATGGAATCGAATTTCTGTGAAAGCAACCAGCGCACCGGTAGCCAGTTCACTGGCAGGTTGTTGCCAGCCACTTCCGCCACGGCATCGCCCAGCGAGGTGAAGGTGGACTCGATCACCAGACCGCGTACGGGCACCGGGACGTGCTCCTTTTTCGCTTGCGCGGCCAGGTCTGCCGCCAGATCGATGGCCACCGCGCCACCCAGTGAGTGTCCGTAGATCAAGCGTTTGCCGGCGTCCGGCTGCATCACGGTGAAACGCTCCCACGCCGCCCGGGCGTCTTCGTAGACGCTGGCTTCCGACGGCAGATCGCCTTTGCTCTGGCCGAAGCCGCGATAGTCAATCGCCAACACCGAATAGCCCATGGCGCGTAACTGCTCGATGCGGAAGGCCTGGCCGGTGAGGTTCCAGCGCACACCGTGCAGATAGAGAATCGACGGCGCGTCTTTACGCGCCGCCGGCCACCACCAGGCATGCAGGTTCTGTCCGGCCTTGAAATCGGCAGGCTTGATGTCGAACTCCTGAACATCCTGCGGCAAGCCGCGATACCAGCCGGCCGTGCCCGGTTCGATGCGGAACAGCAACTCGCGTTCCTTGTACTTGAGCGCGCCGCAACTCACAGGCAGGCCGACGACCAGCGCGGCCATGCACAGCAGCGACAGCCAGCGTCGACGCAGACGAGTGAGAAGGGCAGAGGGCATCGGGTGATCCATGGGCACAGACATGAAGTTCGCGTTTTAGCAGATGTGTGGCGCGGGCGGGAATAATTTCGACTTGTGGGAGGCTGCTCGTCCAGCGAGTATCAGGCTCTCGATAAAAAAGATTGAATATTCACACAAAATGTTATTTAAATAACAAAACAAAAACGCCAGGTCCAAGCCTGGCCAGCCGGATCAAGGTGGGAATGCAATGAGCAAGATCGCAGTCATCGGCAGCAACATGGTCGACCTGATTACCTACATTGACCGCATGCCGGCCCAGGGCGAGACACTCGAAGCGCCGGGTTTTGCCCTCGGTTGTGGCGGCAAGGGCGCCAATCAGGCAGTGGCGGCGGCCAAGCTCGGGGCGGATGTGCTGATGCTGACCAAGGTCGGCGACGACATGTTTGCCGACAACACCCTGGCCAATTTCCAGCGCTTTGGCATCGACACCCGCCATGTGCAGCGCGTGCCCGGTGTGTCCAGTGGCGTGGCGCCGATTTTCGTCCAGGCCGACTCCCACAACAGCATCCTCATCGTCAAAGGCGCCAACGCGCATCTCGCCCCGGCAGACATCGACGCCGCCGCACAGGCGTTGCGGGAATGCTCGCTGATCGTCCTGCAACTGGAGATCAATGTCGAAACGGTTTACTACGCCATCGAATTCGGCCGCGAACACCAGATTCCGGTGCTGCTCAATCCGGCACCGGCCTTGTCGGGCCTGAGCCGTGAACGTCTGGCGCAGCTGGATTTCCTGGTGCCCAACGAATCCGAGCTGGCCCTGATCACCGGCCAGGTCGTGGATTCGCCGGAGTCAGCGCGCAAGGCCGCGCAGACCTTGGTCAGCAGCGGCATTCGCCATGTCATCGTGACCCTCGGCCAGCAAGGTGCGCTGTATGTCGGCGAGGAAGGCGAGTTCCAGATTCCCGGTCTGCGGGTTGACGCGCGTGACACCACCGGCGCAGGAGATGCTTTCATCGGTTGCTTCGTCCATCACTGGAGCCGCGACCGCGATATCCGCGCCGCGATGACCCAGGCCGTGGCGTATTCAGCCTGCTCGGTCACAGGCCTCGGCACCCAGACGTCCTACCCGGACGCACCCGCATTCGCGCAATTCCAGCGCAGCTTCGGCGTCCCGACGCCGGAGTGATTCAACGGCTGCACTTTTCCCAAGCTCACCACGGAGAACAACAATGACAAAGCCTCCGCTCCAACAGACGCCCGACGGTTTCTACCTCAATCGCACGCCCTGGTTCGCCTTCATCCTGCTGTGCAGCATTTTCGCGCTGTGGGCGGCGGCCGCGAGCATGAACGACGTGCTCATCGCGCATTTCAAGAAGGCGTTCCTGCTCAGCGATTTCCAGACGGCATTCGTGCAGTCGGCGTTTTACCTGGGCTATTTCTTCGTGGCGATTCCGGCCGCACTGGTGGTCCGCCGTTTCAGCTACAAGACCACCATCCTGATCGGCCTGATGTTGTACATGTTCGGTTGCCTGTTGTTCTTCCCGGCGGCGTCCACCGCCAAGTACGGCATGTTCCTGCTGGCGCTGTTCGTGATCGCGGCCGGGCTGTCGTTTCTGGAAACCGCCTGCAACACCTATTCGACATTGATGGGGCCACGGGAAACCGGTACCCGCCGCCTGAATATTTCCCAGACGTTCCACCCGTTTGGTGCGATGGCCGGGGTGTATGTCGGCAGCTTCGTGATGTTCAAGGACACCGACGCGACCCGCGAACAACTCACTCAGATGAGCGCTTCGGACGCAGCGATCCAGCAACTGCAAATGATCCAGTCCACGTTGCTGCCTTACAAATGGATGATCGCGGTGCTGGTGCTGATGTTCATTTTGATCGCCATCACCCGTTTCCCCGCCTGCAAGGGCAACCAGCCCGTCAGCAAGAAAACCACCAGCCTGGGTGAAAGCCTGTCGCGGTTGCGGCGCAATCCGCGTTTCACTTTCGGTGTGCTGGCGCAGTTTCTGTATGTCGGTGCCCAGGTCGGTGTGTGGAGTTTCACCATTCGCCTGGCCATGCAATTGGGTGGTATGAACGAGCGCAGCGCTTCGTGGTTCCTGCTGACTACATTCGCCGCGTACTTCGTCGGCAAACTGATCGCCAACGTACTGATGCGCAAACTGCACCCGGCCAAGGTACTCGCGGTGTACGGCGTGCTGTGCATCCTGTTGCTGGCCTACACCATCCTGGTGCCGAATATCACGGCGGTGTATGCGGCGGTGGGCGTGAGCGTGTTCCTCGGTCCGTGCTGGCCAACCATCTACGGCCTGACCATCGACGGTTTGGGCGAAGATACCGGTGTCGGCGGTTCGCTGCTGGTGATGAGCATCGTCGGTGGCGGGGTGATTCCGATCTTCCAGGGCCTGCTTTCCGACTACAGCGGCGGCAACATGCAACTGGCCTATAGCGTGCCGCTGCTGTGTTTCATCGTGATCGTGGCCTACGCGGTGCGCTGCCTTAAACACTCCGAGAGCGAGCGGGCGCCGGTAGGTGCGGTGGTCGCCTCATGAACACGCGAATCAATATCTATCCGTCGCTGTTTGGCGAAGCGCGCAGAACCTTGCTGGAATCCGAGGCCTTCAAGGTCAGCGCCTGGGTTTATCCCAGTGGTGTGCTGGCCGTGGAGTTGGCCAACAGTCGCGGGCATCTGGTGGTGCTGCCGTATCAGGGACAGATGATCTGGTCTGCCGTGTTCGACGGTTGCGACCTGACCATGAAAAACCTGTTCAGCCAGCCGCGACCGAGCCCTACGGTGATCGGCACCTACGGTTGTTTCATGTTTCACAGCGGCCTGCTGCGCAATGGCTGTCCGGGCCCGGAAGATGATCATCCGCTGCACGGCGAGATGCCTTGCAAGGCCATGGACCGTGCCTGGCTGGAGGTGGGTGAGGACAGCGCCGGACCTTATCTGCGCCTGGGTGGAGAGTACGAATATGTGCAAGGTTTTGGCGATCGCTATCGGGCGAGCCCGAGCGTGACGCTGCGTGGCGATTCGGGGTTGTTCGATATCGACATGCAGGTGACCAACCTGGCGGCCAAACCGATGGACCTGATGTACATGGCGCACATGAATTACGCCTACGTCGAAGGCGGTCGATTCATCGAGCCTCTGGGTTTCGACGATGTGCGCTTGCGCAGCAGTATTCCGGCGCATGTAAAACCGACGCCGGCGTGGAGCGCTTACATGGAGCAGTTGGCGCGGGAGCCTGAACAGTTTCAGTGCCTGGACCGGCCGGAGCTTTACGATCCGGAAATCGTGTTCTTCTTCGACGGCGTGCGCGCCGACGCATCCGGTCATGCGCATTTTCTGCTGAGCCGTCCGGATGGCGCGGCGTTCTACACCGGTTATCGACCCGACCAGTTCCAGCATGCTGCACGCTGGATCTTGCACAACGCCGATCAGCAGGTGGCGGCGTTCGTATTGCCCGCTACCTGTGAGCCGGAAGGCTATCGGGCGGAGTCCGCCAAGGGCCATGTGCGCTCATTGGCGGCGGGGGACACGGCGGCGTTCAGCGTCACCACCGGTTACCTCAGCGCGACGGAGCAACAAGCCCTGGTCAAATGATCAATTGCGCGCCGCTGGCGGCGATGGCGTCGCGGTAGGCCTTGGGGATTTTCTTGTCACTGACCACGTAGTGAAAGTCTTCCAGCGCCGCGAAATGCGCTGTGCGTACGGTGTCGAACTTGCTGTGATCGGCCAGCAGCAAACGCTGCTGGGCCTGGCGCAGGACCTTCTGCTTGACCTCCACTTCATTGAAATTGAAGCAGGTCACGCCGAAGTCCTGACTGATGCCGGCGGCCGAAACAAAGGCCCAGGTCAGGCGCACGCTATCGAGAATGCCGATTTCGCTCTGGTTCTCGAATACCTGGTTCTTGCGGTGGAACGTACCGCCGCACACCACGATGTTGCAGTTGGGTTTTTGCGAGAGTTTGAGCAGCACGTTCAGGGAGTTGCACACGGCGGTGAACTCCAGCTCGTCGGGAATGAAATCCACCACGAAAGGCGTGGTGGTGCCGCAATCGAAAAACACCGTGTCGCCAGGCTTGATGAAACCGGCGGCCAGTTTGCCGATCCGGCGTTTTTCCTCGACGTGCCGGGTGTCCTGTTCGGCCACGCGGTAATCGCTGGGTTCGTTGCCATCGTGGATTTTGGTGATGTAGCCGCCGAGCAGGCGCAAGTGATCGGTGTACTTGCTCAGGTCGCGGCGCAGGGTCATCTCCGAAACGTCCAGCAAGGCTGCCATTTCGCGCAGGTGAATGGCGCTCTGGTCTTGCAGGGCTTGTTGAATAAGCTTGAGGCGCTCGGTTTTTTTACTGTCCACAGGCATTCCGGGGTTGATTGTTGATGTTAAATAAGTAACATTATTTGTGAAAAAAGTAACGTTTTTGCGCGATTGATCCTCGATTGTGGCGCAGGGGCATTTGAATACACAAACAGGAGTTTTTGCGATGGCACACCTCGAACCCCAAGCCCTGGCGCAATTCATCGATCATACCTTGCTGGCGCCCGACGCTTCCCGCGAGCAAATCGCAACCCTGTGCCGTGAGGCGCAAGAGCACGGCTTCTATTCGGTCTGCGTGAACTCCGGGCAAGTGCCCCATGCGGCGCAGTGCCTGGCCGGGCAAAACGTCAAGGTGGTGGCGGTGGTCGGCTTTCCCTTGGGCGCCGGGCTCAGTGACAGCAAAGCCTTCGAGGCCGAGCGGGCGATTGCCGCCGGAGCGGGGGAGATCGACATGGTGTTGAACATCGGTTGGTTGAAGGATGGCCTGTTCGATCAGGTTCACAGCGATATCGCTCTGGTCAAACAGGCCTGCGGCAGCGTGCCGCTGAAGGTCATCCTGGAAACCTGCCTGCTCAACGACGCCGAAAAAGTGAAGGCCTGCGAGATTTGCCGTGAGCTGGACGTTGCGTTCGTCAAGACCTCGACCGGTTTCAACCGCAGCGGCGCCACCGTGGAAGATGTGGCGCTGATGCGCCGCACAGTGGGTGCCGGGGTTGGCGTGAAGGCCTCGGGTGGGGTGCGTGATTACCCGACCGCGCTGGCGATGATCGAAGCGGGTGCCACACGCTTGGGCACCAGTTCCGGGATCGCCATTATCGGCGGCGCTCAGGCGGCGGGTGACGGTTACTGAGGAACGCTCAAGACAATCTTGCCGATGTGATCGCCGGCCTCCATTCGCGCATGGGCCAGCGATGCATCGGTCAGCGGGTACACCTTGTCGATCATCGGCAGGCAGCGACCGGCCGCCAGCACCGGCCACACGTGCTCGCGCAGCTGTTGTGCGATTGCGGCTTTTTCTTCCTGGGTGCGCGAGCGTAGCAGTGAGCCGGTGACGATGGCGCGTTTGGCCATGATTGCCAGCAGATCGACGTCCTTGGCCACCGCGCCGCCGAGGAACCCCAGCATCACCAGCCGGCCTTCCATTCCCAATGCCGCGATATTCTGATTCAGGTACGAACCGCCCATGATGTCGAGCACGACATCGACGCCGCGCCCCGCGGTTTTTTCCGCAATGATCTGAGCGAAGTCCTGCTCGCGGTAATTGATCGCTTCGGCCCCTAATTCACCAATCACCGCACATTTGTCTGCACTGCCCGCCGTGGCGAAGGCCTCGGTTCCAAACTCGCGGCAGAGCATCAGCGCGGTGGTGCCGATGCCGCTGGTGCCACCGTGAATCAACGCGCGCAGACCTTTACGGGCGCCGCCCATTTCAAACAGGTTGGCCCATACGGTGAAGAACGTTTCCGGAATCGCCGCCGCCTGTAGCCAGTCCATGCCTGCCGGAATCGGCAACGTCTGGCTGGCCGGAACCACACAATACTGTGCGTACCCGCCGCCGTTGGTTAGCGCACAGACTTTGTCGCCAACGACAAAAGCGCTGACACCGGCGCCGACGGCCACCACTTCACCGGCCACTTCCAGCCCCGGGATCGGGTTCATGCCGGGCTTCATCGGATATTTGCCGGCGCGTTGCAGCACATCCGGACGATTGACCCCGGCGGCGTGCACGCGGATCAGCACTTCACCGGCACCCGCCGTGGGCACGGGGACCTGACGCGGTTGCAGGACTTCGGGGGCACCGGGTTGGGTGATTTCGATCTGGGTCATGGTTTTAGGCAAACTCATTTCATATACCTCTGTGCAAAGTGTTCGATAAATGGGACCGCGCCTTGGCGCGCAGAATCAAAAGATCGCAGCCTCGTTTCACTCGACAACTCCTACATGGAGTGCGTATCCCTGTAGGAGCTGCCGAAGGCTGCGATCTTTTGATCTTCAAGGGTGGCTCATCGCAATGAGTGGATTACGACGGACCGGCAAACGCACCGCCAATTCCAGCAACAGCGCCAGAACAATCGCCCCCGCCGCAATCACAAACATCAATCCATGATGCCCACCGCTGGCGTTGAACAGCGCCGAGTAGGCGAACCCGGCGATGGCCTGGAAAGTGGCGAACGATACGGTGGCGCGGCTCCAGGCGATCTGTTGTTGATGATGCTCGGGGATCAGCTCATGAACCCGGGCCAACCCCAGCGGCACGATGCCTGGCGGGAACGAGCCGAGGATCACCGCCAGCAATGCCAGCGCCGCGAAAGCGCTGCAAATCGACAGCAGGCCGAGGGCAATTGCTTGCACCACCAGCACCAGGCGAATGCTCATCTGTGCGCCCAGTCGATCGGCCAGAAAGCCGTAGCTGACCGGCCCGAGAATGGCGCCGAGCCCGTACATCACCCAGATCAGGCCACCGACGTGTTGCCCGGCACCGAGCCCACGGGCCACGTAATCCACCAGGAACACCATGGCCGGCACCAGTCCGGCCGCCATGAGCGCGTATTGGGCAAACAGCAGGTAGACCTTCGGGTTGATCGATATCGGCGTGGCATCGGCGAGCGTCGTCGTTGCACGGGGCGCGGCTGACGGCCAGCCGAACCAGCTGACCGCCGTCAGGATCAGTGCCAGCACGCCAAGGCCGAGCCAGGTTTGCTGCAAGCCCAGGCTCAACAGCGGCGGCACGATCGTCCCCGACCCGGCGATGCCCAGCCCGATCCCAAGAAAAATTGCTCCACTGGCCAACCCTTTGCGTGAGGCCGGGACGTGTGGCAGTACGGTTGCCGCCACCAGCACCATGATTGCGCCACCGGCAATGCCGGACAGCAGGCGCCAGCCGAAAAACCAGCTCACTGACAGCGGAAAGGCGCAAGCGAAAAACGCCAGGGTCGCTGCCAGCATCATCAGGCGCAATGCGGTTTTGTTGGACGTGCGCCGCGCCAATGGATGACCGATCAGCGCGCCGATCAAGTAACCCACCAGATTGGCGGCGCCGAGGTACACCACGTCGCTGGCGGAAAACCAGTGGGCCTGGATCAGCGAGGGAATCAAGGGCGTGTAGGCAAAACGCGCCAGGCCGATACTGACCAGGCTGGCGCACAGGCCGGCAAAGATCGGCAGCCAGATCCCTTGGCTTGAATTAGTGGAGGGGCTGAGCATGAACGCTCTCCTGTCGGAATTTCTCTGGCCCCCAGCTTATCCAGATCTTGCGTTGCAATAACGCAGCGATTTCGCGCTATCGTGATGCGTATATGCATCACTTGGAGAACCCTATGAATTGGGATGATGCACGGGTGTTTCTCGCGGTATGTCGCGAGTCGACGCTCAGGGGCGCGGCACGGGTATTGGGGGTGGATCAGGCGACGGTCGGTCGGCGCATCACTGCGCTGGAAAAGTCGTTGAACGCGACGCTGTTTTTGCGCACGTCCGAGGGGTACGCACTGACGGCCGTCGGTGAAGCAGCGTTAAAAGCCGTGGAGAAAATGGAGCATTCGGCGCTGGAGCTGGAGCGACGTATTCAGGGGCTGGATGATCGGTTGACGGGCACCGTGCGGGTCACCACCACTGACTCACTGGCGATCGACTTCCTGATCCCGGCCATCGCCCGTCTGCATCAGCAACACCCGGACGTGCGAGTGCAACTGGACGCCTCGACGCAAATCCTCAGCCTGGCCAAGCGCGAGGCCGACATCGCGGTGCGCAATACCCGGCCGGAAAACCCGGACCTGATCGCCCGGCGGATCGCCCGTTGGCCGTTGGGTCTGTTTGCTTCGCAAGCCTACGTCGACGCGCATGGCATCCCGGAACCGGGATCGGCGTTCGATGGGCATGATCTGGTGGTGTATCAGCCGTATTTGCAAAGTGGCAAGGACATGACGCTGGTCGGCGAGTCGCTGGGGCGCGGGCGGATTGTTTCGAGCCTGAGTTCCAGTTTGCTGGTGCGACGGTCCATTGCTACGGGGATCGGGATCGGGGAGATCCCGCTGTACGTGGGGGAGAGGGACGGGCTGGTCAGGCTGTGGCCGGAACGTACGCGACCGATGCCATATGACGTGTGGCTGGTGACCCATGCGGACCTGCGGCATACCGCGAGGGTGCGGGCGGTGATTGACGAGATTGTGGCGGGGTTTTCCGGTACCGGTGAATAAAGATCGCAGCCTCGTTTCACTCGACAGCTCCTACAG
>NZ_JBSVXD010000015.1:0-54846 GCF_054070755.1 Pseudomonas sp. SDO5591_S426
TGCTCGATCACTACCAGCAGACCAAAAACCTGCTGGTGAGCTACGACATCAATCCATTGGGGTTCTTCTAATACCTGGACTGTGGGCGACTAGTCGAAAGCCAGGACGTGCTCTTTATTTGGAAACCTCGCATAGTCAGGGCCCGGCATCCGGGCCCTGATGCTCAAGCCTATTTCAACGCACCATCAAACGCCGGCGTCAGCCCCGACAACTCCAGCTTGCGGACAAAGTCGCCGAGGCGTTGCTGCTTGTAGGCGTCCACGTCCAGATCGCGGTAATCGTAGAAACCCTGGCCATCGCGCAAGCCATTGCGGCCGTTTTGCATGTTGTCGGCAATCACCTGTGGCGACTCGAAACGCGGTGCCAGCGCGCCACTCAGGTAACGCGAGGCGTAGTAGAGAATGTCGCCGCCACCCCAATCGATGAACTCCAGCAAGCCCAGCACCGAAAAGCGCAAACCAAAGCCGACGCGTACTGCGGTGTCGATGTCTTCTGCGCTGGCCACGCCCTCTTCCACCATGCGTGCGGCTTCGTTCATCGCCAGTGCCTGGATGCGCGGCACGATGTAGCCGGCCACCGGATTGCACACCACCGGCACCTTGCCGATGCGCTTGAGCAATTGCAGCAGGCGCTCGACCACTTCCGGGCAGGTCGCGTCGCTACGGCTGACTTCCACCAGTGGCATCAGGTGGGCGGGATTGAGCCAGTGCGCGTTCACGAAGCGTTGCGGCTCACTGACCATTTCGCTCAATTCGGTGACCAGAAAAGTTGAGGTGGTCGAGGCGATGATGGTCGCCGCCGGGACGTGCTTGCTGATCCATGCAAAAGTCTCCTGCTTGACCTCGATGACTTCCGGCACGGCTTCGAACACCAGATCGCACAAGCGCATTGCCTCTGCGGACTGCGATCTGGATTGCAGGTTCAATCGGGATAGCGCGATGTCCGCCTGCTCCAGATTCAATACGCCGAGGCGCACCAGCATTTGCAATTCGCGGCGGATGTTGCTTCGCACACGTTCGAAGTAACCGTGCCGCTCATCTTCGGCGCGGTCCTTGATGTCGATGAGGGTCACCGGCAGACCGGCGTGGATGAACGCCAGGGCAATGCCCTCGCCCATCCGGCCGGCGCCGACCACGCTGACTTGGGGCAGCGCGACGTTCATCAGTTGTAACCCTTGGTCAGAAGCTCGGTCATCTGCGCCCGACTCAGTTTGGCCAGACCGAGGTTTTCCAGGGTACGGCCTTCGGCGTATAAATCCCGCTCAGCAACGACCGAAGCAATGCTCAGCAAACCCTGCGCAACCGGCGTCGGCACACCGGCCCAGCGGCCGACGGACACCAGGAAGGACAGCCCCAAGCGCGTGTCTTCGAGCATGTAGCGATGCTTTTGCAGGTCGATGTCTTCGCGCCAGTCGCCGCTGTCGGTCAACTTGCCATGGGCACCGCGACCATACATCCACTCCTCGCCTTCGATTGTGTTGTAGTGGTCGGCCAGGGGAAAGTGCGGTGCGCCGTAGGTCAGTGCTTCGCGCACGGCCATGCGCTCGGCATCGAGCTGGTTGGTCACACGACGGATCGACGGTTGGGTGCCTTCGTTATGAATGTCCCAGGATTCGAAATGCTCCAGGGGACCAGCGTTCATCATGATCAGCGGCGGGTGAATGATGGGGCCGGCGTTCATCAACGCACCGCTGAGGGCATCTTCAATCGGCTCGACACTTGGGTAGGCTTCGCGCAATACCGCGAAAGCGTGCTCGGACAGGTTGCTCGGGAACACGCCGGTCGGCAGGCGGGTGGCGTAGCAACTGATCACCAGGTCACTGGCGCCGCGCTTGCGCACCAGATACGGCAGCGTGCCGGTTTCAGCGAAGGCGACTTTGCTCTTGTTGCCCGCATCGGCCATGGCCTTGGCGAACACATAGCTGCCGAAAGTGCCCGGTGGCAGGAACACCACCTGACCGTCGTGCAGGTGCGGCGCAACCTGTTTGGCCAGGTCTTCGTGGGAGGTCGACGGCAGCGGGATGATCACCAATTGCGCGTCGGCCAGTGCTTCGGCCAGGTTGTCGGTGAACGATAGCTTGTCGCCCTGCTGACCGACGGACAACTGCCGTGTGCCTTGATAGTCCTTGATGGTCAGGCTACCGATCGCCAGCAGCTCCTTGAGCGCCGCGCCGTCGCGACGCCACAGGCGAGTTTGATGCCCCTTTTCAGCCATTTCCACAGCAGCGGCGTAACAGCCGTGTCCACCACCCAGCACTGTAATCTTCATGGAGCCACTCCTCTTGTAAGTGACTCGATGCTAGCGAGGCGTACCGCCGCAGGCTCATCCGATTGCGCAACCGTGTTACGGATTACGCAGAAGTCTTAGTGCTTCTGTCGCCGCAGGGTGTCCGACGGCAGGCAGCCATAGCGCTGCCGATAGGCGCTGGAAAAATGCCCGAAGCTGTTGATGCCGTGACGCAAAAGGATGTCGGTGACGGTTTCACCGGCCATGCCCTGCTTCAGCGACTCGTGGATCATCGCCAGACGACGGTCACGGATGTACTCGACCGGCGCCTGTTGGAGGAACTGCTTGAAGCCGTTCTGCAAGGTGCGCACCGAGACATCGCACAGTTCGCTCAGAGTGGTCAGGCTGATCGGTTGGTCGAGGTGTTCTTCGATGTAGTCACGGGCCTTCTTCACGTGGTGCGGCAGCGGCGCGCGCGCGTCGATCAACAGGTCCGCCGAGTAGTTATGCGGTAACTGCGTGAGCAGCAGTTGCATCAAGTATTCGGACAAGCCGCTGGCGAGGCGCGAACCGTCCACGCCACTGCCGTACAGCCGACAGATGTAGTCCAGGGTGTGATAGAGACTGACGACGCCTGCGCCCAAATGGTCGACGCTGACATCAAAGATCACCGACTGTCGCAGGCTGCGGCCGAGCAGGCGTTGCAGCTGCGTTTCCAGGGCATCCCGGTCGACGCGCAGGATCAGATTGCGACACTCGCCATCGGTGACGATGCGGCTTTGCGCGAACGGCGAGGAAACGCTCAGGCAGCCCGACTGCATCGCCGCGCTTCGTCGCCCGTGGGCCACTTCGCAGTGCCCCTGCAAGGTAATGCGAAACAGATACTGGTCGGCAATGTCGCCGATGGTGATTTCCACCGGCGCGCCATAGCGCAAGTCGAGCAGCGCCGAATCGCCGAAAAATACGCCGTTGAGCCGGGTGTGAATCGGCTCGTCACGCAGTACGTTGAAACTGTGCGGGCACAGGTAATGGCTGACCTTGTCCTGGATCTCACGGTAATCGGCCGAGCTGAGCAGGCTATGCCGTTCCAGCAGGTGTACGTCATTCAACATCGAGGGTTCTCCCGATCTGAAGCGGCTCAGCCCCGCTCCCTTAAAAAAGGAGCGAGGCCGAGGCGCCGATCATGAACTATGCCCCATCAAGCCCGGGTCGGGTACTCACGGGCATAACTTTCGCGGAAATGACGGCAACCGCGCCACAGCAGAAGTACGGTCAAGGCCGATGCGCCGGCGATCACCAGCGACATCGACGAACCCACCGCCGCCGGCGAGCCGAAGTAACGGTCGGTCAACAGCGCCACCAGCGTGGTGCCCAGGCCCAATCCCAGCAGATTGCTGATCAGCAGGAAAACCGCCGAGACCTGTGCGCGCACCTGATTCGGCGCGAGGATCTGCATGGCTGCCGTGGACGCCGGCATCGGGAACGAAGCGAAGAACATCGCCGGCACCAACAGTGTCACCGACAGCCACAGTTGATCGACTTGCGAGAACAGCACGGCCGGTACCGCCATGCCGAGGGCACCGATGACGCCAGTGCGCATGGCAGCGTCCTGATGACCTTTCTTGGCCAGATAGTCAGTGAGCCATCCACCGAACAGCACGCCGGCGGTGTTGGCCACCAACAGCACGGTGCCGAGCATGTAGCCCGCCTCCATCGGCGACAGGCCGAACTTGCGGATGTACAGCGCCGGGCTCCAGCTCATCAGGCAGAACAGGGCCATGGCATAGAACGAAAAGCCCAGGTAATGACAGGTGAAGGTGGCACGGTGGCGCCCCAGGAAGCGCAAGCCATCGCTCATCGCGACCTTCTTCGCCTTGCCCTGCGCATCGACTTGCAGGCCTTTGCGCGCCGGGTCACGCACGGTGAGCCAGATCAGCAGGCCGACGACGATACCGGGCAAACCGACAATGAAGAACGCCAGCTGCCAGGCCTTCATCGCACCGAGAAAGGCCACCTCGATGGTGTTCATGTCCTTGAGCATCGCGATCACATAGCCGCCCACCAGAAAGGCCAGGCCACCACCGACGAACGAACCGATTGAGTAGATGCCTACGGCGCGACCGAGTTTTTCCTTGGGGAACATGTCGCTGAACATCGAGTACGCCGAAGGCGACAGCGCCGCTTCACCGACGCCGACGCCAATGCGTGCGAGGAACATGTGCAGGAAGTTTTTGCTCAGGCCACAAGCGGCGGTCGCGAGACTCCAGAACACCACGCCGACGGCAATGATTTTCGGTCGGGAGAAGCGGTCCGCCAGATAGGCGATGGGCATGCCCATAAAGGCGTAGAACAACGAAAACGCCAAGCCGTGCAGCAAGCTGAACTGGGTGTCGCTGATCTGCAGGTCGGCTTTGATCGGCTCGATCATCAGCGCCAGGATCTGCCGATCCACGAATGAAAAGATGTAGGCGATCATGCACAGACCGACCACATACCACTCGTAGATGTAGGTTTTCTTCTTCTGCAGGACCGCTTCGTTGACCTGAATATTCACTAGGGTTTGCTCCTCTTGGAATCCGCTCATGCGCGCAGCGCGCCGGGTGACGGTGCACAACACACCGACTGGGAAGTTGCGGGGCAGATGTAAAGGACAAGGGGTTGGAACATGGTCAGGCCTCTTATTGTTATGGGGTCAATCGCCGGATGGACCGGGCTTACCAGAACTTCCAGGTGTAGGTCGTGGCGACACGGAATTCGTTGTAGTCGTAGCCGTACTTTTGTTTCACATCGATGTTGCGCACATCCAGCCCGAGGCCTTGCAGCGCCCCGCTCTGCACCACGTAGCTGAGCCCCAGAAAGCGTTCGCTTTCCTGGTTGTCGCTCAGGTTACCGCCACGGTTCCAGTTGGTCCCCTTGATGTAGCGGGTGTAGAGCTTCAGCCCCGGCATGCCCATCCCGGCAAAGTCATAGCTGTAGCGCGCGCCCCAGGACTTTTCACCCGGGCGGACAAACCCCAGGGACGACCAGTGCACCAGATAAGGCTGTGGGATGTAACCGTTCATGGTCGGGAACACGCTGTCACCGAGCATGCGCTGGTAACTGAGGCCAAACATGTGAGCGCCCTTGAGCAAGCTGAACAAGCCGCCATAGGAACGGTTGTCGATTTCACCATTTAGCGCATTGCCGTCTTCATTGTTATTGAAGTAGCGCAAGTCGGTTTTAAGTTTGTAGCCATTGCCCAGATCAGCCATATGCATCAGGCCGAAATAGTGTTGCTGGTAAATATCGTGCAGCACGCCATAGAAATAACTGGCTTGCAGGTTTTTGCTGATGTCGTATGTGACGCCACCGAAGTCCAGGCCATCGCTGTCGAGATTATCGGTGGAGCCGTATTTGTAGAGCTTCTCGTGGTTGGAAGACTCCCGTGTCACGGCCGACCAGAAACGGCCACCGGTCATCGTCAGCCCATCGATTTCCTTGGATTCGACCACGGCCCCTTGGTAGATGGTATCCAGTTGCCGACTGGTGTCATCGAACGCTACGGGCAATTGCGGGCGCAGATCACCGACCTTCAACTCGGTCTTGCTGTAGCGCATCTTGAAGGTTGCGCCGGCGCGGCTGTAGTCATCGGCCGTCTGCCGATCGCTGACGCTATACGGCAGCGAACCGTCGTTGCCCGACGAATCCAGGCGCACGGCGTATTGCGCGTCCACATCAAGGCCGATGGCCAGGGCTGTATCGGTGTAACCGGAAGTGAACTGCGCATCGAAACCCTGGGACCAACTATGCACTTCAGAATCGACTGCATTGGTATTGGTGTAGTTACGGTGCAAGTAGAAGTTACGCGTATCCACTTTGAAGTGGCTGTCATCAATTACATCGGCCTGCGCTGCCAAGGGTGAACACATCATTCCCAACGCGCCGGCAATACCGAGCCCACGGCAAGACTGTTTTACTTGAAACATCCGACATCTCCACATCTGTATGTGCTTGGGCACTGTATTTATAGGAGCAGGAGCAGAATCAAACTAAAAACAAAGGCGGATGGCCTGAGGGATATAAATGACGATGGGTTCGAGCATTGTCAGGCCTCTTATTGTTATGGGGTAAAACGCCTGACGAGCTCAATCGAGCAGTCCGTCAAGGCGACACGCCTCTTGTCCATGCAAGGTAAGTCAGTAGGCGCGCCGCGGGTATTAAGACGAACAGCATCCGCAGGGGGGAAAACTCCAACCCGGCTAAAGGTTTCCCTTAGATGATTCAGAAGCGGAGTGCGGCGAGAGGAATGGCGAGTCCATACACCCGAATCGCGAATTCCAGGAGCAATTTCGGGTTAACGTCTGCTTTGACAGCGCCGCATATACATGGGTACCAAGTCGCTCATACGTATGTATCTACAGCCTCTACCAACGCATGACAGACGCCAACGGCCGGTTCTTTAAACTTGCGACATGGCCAAGCTTCGTCAGTGGGTCTGTATCGCTTCGAGGTCGCCTGCGCGACAACTTGCAGTGCAACCGAGTGCTGCAGAGTCGTCGGCTTGATCGGCGTCAAAGCTAAACGAGTACATGTCTGGAGAAAAAAAACATGAGTGCACCGCAAAAGGTAGTCATCGTTACCGGCGCGTCACAAGGCATTGGGGCTGAAGTCGTGAAGGCGTTCCGAGGGCTCAACTACCGGATAGTCGCGACGTCCCGCAAGATCAAGCCGTCAGAAGACCCGGACATCCTGACGGTAGCGGGAGACATCGGTAATCCGGCGACTGCGCAGCGTGTCATCAACGAAGCTGTCGCGCGATTTGGCCGAATCGACACGCTGGTAAATAACGCTGGCATCTACATCGGCAAGCCTTTCACTGAGCACACGCTCGAAGACTACAACGCCGTCATGAATGTAAACATGTCTGGTTTTTTTCACATTACCCAACTGGCCATCGCCGAAATGCAAAAGCTTGGGAGCGGTCATGTGGTTACCGTTACCGGCAGCGTAGAAAACGGCATCAGCGGCGCGCATACGGCCTTGGCGGCGCTGACCAAGGGTGGCTTGAGCGCCGTGACCAGGTCGCTGGCGATTGAGTACGCGAAGCAAGGCATTCGCGTTAATGCCGTTGCACCAGGCGTCACCAAGACGCCTATGCATACAGAGGAATACTACGAAATGCTGGCTTCTCTCCATCCGCTGGGACGTATGGGCGAAGCGAGCGAGATCGCCAGCGCAATTGTGTTCCTGGATTCGGCAGCGTTCGTCACGGGAGAAATCCTGCACGTCGACGGTGGCCAAAGCGCCGGTCGATAACGGACGGGGCAGAATCCTTTGCGGCTATCGCGAAGGATTCTGCAGGACACACCCGGCTAATGAGAATGGACAATCCAACTGCCCCCCGACTTTCAACGTGGCCATAGATCCACTGGAAAGTACTTTTGCGAGATCTGCGTGTACTTGCCCGATTCATGCAATTGGGTGAGTGCCTGATCGATTCGCGCCTTGAGTGCGGTGTCGCTCTTGCGCAAGCCCGCCCCTACTCCCAGCCCATACTGCAATGGGTCCATTTTCACGCTGCCGGTGCCTTTCTCTTCGTAGTCAGCGCCGTCGGCGGAACTCAGGAAAGCGATGTCGCCGAGCTTGTCGAGGAACATGACGTCGATACGGCCGGACAGCAAATCGGCATTGCAGTCGTCCTGCGTGTTGTAGATCCGGATGTCGGAGGTTTTGCCGTACGCGGTACGGATGAATTCGGCGTTGGTGGTCGAGCCCTGAACACCTATGGATTTACCGGCCAGGCCTTCCGGTGTCAGTGTCAGGTTCGCGCCCTTCTGGGCGACGAAAATCCCGGTCGTCTCATAGTAAGGACGCGAGAAGGCTATGACTTTCTGACGTTCAGGACTGATGCCCATCGAGTTGAACAGCACGTCGAACTTGTTGGCGAGCAGGGCCGGAATGATGCCGTCCCACGACACTTCCTTGATCTCGCACTCGGCTTTCAACTGCTCGCAGAGCGCCCGGATCAGGTCAGGTTCGAAGCCGGTGAATTGCCCGGTCGGGGTCTTGACCAGGAACGGCGGATAAGGCTCCGCGGCAACACCAAAACGCAGCGTTTCCGCCGCGGCGTTGGCGGGCGCCGTGAAGGAACACAACGTCATGCCGATAGAGGCGAGCAACGTGAAATTGCGGAACATTCGTTTCATGGTCGATCCTTATTTTTATGAGGATGGTTGCACATAGAACGGTTCAATTGCGTACTGCGATTCAACAGGTTTTTACGCCGCAGGCGCGGGCAACGGCAGCCATCCCTGGATGGCTTGCCAATCAGACTCAAGAGCCGAAAAGCGAGAGAGCGAAAAGGTAGACAAATCGGCGAAACTGCACGCCCCGTCAACCACCAGATCGCGAATGGCATGACCGCTTGCCGGAGAGAGCCCGAAACCGACACCGGACATCGTTGCCACCGTGACGTTATCCAGCGTGGCGGGACGATCGATCACGGGGCGACCATCCGGCGTGTTTTCGATGAACCCTGCCCAACTGCGGATCACCCGTTTGTGAGCGACCTTGGGGAACAGTTCGGCGAGTCGTTTGGCGATGTTGCATTGCAGCGGGGTCGATTGCGGACGTGTACCGCGCAGATCGGCGAGATCGACCCATTCGTGCGGGCCGCCCCCATACGCCAGGTTGCCACGCAGGGTTTGCCGGCCATACAAACCATTGCCATCTACACCGCCGACTTCCAACAACGGAAGCGGCTCGGTCACGATCATCTCGGCGCGCGCAGTGACCAGCGGAATATCTACGCCGAGTTGGGCCGCCAATTCGCCGGTATGCGGACCCGCGGCAATCACAAGGTGATCGCAGGTGATCAGGCCTTTGGCCGTGCGCACGCCTGTCACGCGATCGCCCTGGCGCTCGATTTCGACGACGGGCGTGTTTTCGAGGACGCGACCGCCGAGGTTTTTCAGCGCCCACGCATAGGCTTGCAGGGTGCGGTGCGGATTGGCATGGCCGCCAAAATGGTAGTAGTAGCCCGCCAGCACGTTGTCACCGGCAAAGGGAACGAGTTCGCGCACCTGCTGAGGGTCCAGGAGGTCGACGCGCAACCCGTACCAGGCAGCTTCATCCACGACTTTCTGATCGAGGGAAATCTGGTGTTCGGTCAGGTCGATACTGATGCGATCCGGGCGGTACTCGGTCGGATAACCGAGCAGTTCGTCCATCATCGGCCACAGCCGCTGCTCTTCGACAAACAACGGACTGTGGTGATGCGAGCACCCGCCGCCGTTACGTCCCGATGCGCCCCAGCCAATCAGGCTTGCGTCAAGGACCAGCACATCGACGCCATCGCGCGCCAGCCACCACGCGGCGCTCAATCCTGTCACGCCGCCACCGATGATGACGACGGAGGCGCTGGTGGTTGATTTCGTAACTGCCTGCATGGTCTCAGCCCTCGTGATGCGACGGATTGATAGGTCGGGCGGCGTCCAGCGGATGCCTGGCGACAGTCTGTTGCCCGGTGCACAACCAGAAAGGGGTCCACTGCGATGGCATGTCAAACCAGGCATCCCATCGACTTTGCATCTGCGGCACCTCTTCGACCTGCCCGGCCTGTTGCAGCGACAATGGGCGCACCGGCGGACGAAACGAGGCGAGCGCGATGTCCTCGACACTCATACCGGCGCCGATGCCGATCAAGGTCGCCACCTGTTCGCGGCAACGACGACCCTGGCATGGGCCCATGCAGGCCCGGGTCAGACGCTTGGTCACATCCGGATTGGGCGAAGGGTTTGGCATGGCGTTTTTCAACGCTGCATCGGCGGGTGTCCAGTCGAGATAACGCGGCGGCTGTTGCCCGAGGATTTCGCTGGCCGTCACCTCTTCGCACAAGCACACGAAGGGTTGGTTCTGCGCGTGGAAAGTGGACGCACGCACCCAAGCCGCGCGATGGGTTGCGATGTCGAAAACAGGCAGGTCAGGAATCGGCGCCGTGTCGACCTCATTGATGTGGACACCGAGAGCGGCCAGTGCGGTTTGCGCGGCGACCCGACCTTCGCGCCGGGAAATGTTGTCGTCCAGGCTTTTTGAGGCCCATACGCCAGCGCAATCACCCGCCACCAGGACGAAGGGCAGCGACGTGCGCAGCAAAAGATCGGTGTCAGGTACGTGACCGCCACGGTCGCCCTGAAATGTCGTGCTGCACCCCGCCGCCTCGACCAGTTCAATCGCGGGAATGGCAGCCACGCCGAGCAGCACCGTGTCGCAGTCGATTTCATGCAGAGAACCGGCAACGGGACGTCCCTCCCTGTCGACGGCGATGGCGGCAATCCGCTGGACGCCGAACGCATCCCCGCTCGCCTCGCGAACCACATGCCCGGTTAACACCTGAGCGCCGTGCTCGACCAGCAAACCGAGCAGTGCCGCATCGCCGCTCACGTGTCCGGCCTGCTCAATGATTGCGACAATCCGCACGCCTTTGCTGGTCAGCGCATGGGCCGTCGCCAGCGCTTGTGTGTCGCTGCCGACCAGCACGGCGCGCTTGCAATCCAGCGCCTCGTAAACGGTCGCAAGCCGATGAGCCGCGCTGGCGCCCATGACGCCGGGGCGATGCCAGCCATCAAAGGCAAGGCCCATGTCGCGCCTGCCGGCCGCGATGATCACTTGTTTGAAGCGCAGCAGCCAGGCGTTTTCCTCATCGGCCAGACCGGCAACGGCGCCCTCGATCCACGCAGTGGTGGGTTGTTGCGGGAACAGTCCCCAGACCGCCGTGCCGAGACGCACATCGACCCCCGCGTCGAGCGCTTCGGCAATCTCCGGACGCGCATCGAGCAGGGTCTGCAGCACGCTGTTGCGGTTGGCCACCGCCGCGCCCATTCTGCCGCCGAAATGCAGCGGCACCTCTTCGCCCATGGTTTCGAGGGGGACCGGATTTTCATCCACCAGCGTAACGCGCAGGCCGTGCCCGGCGGCGGTCAATGCGGCGGCGAGCCCTGCTGGGCCGGCGCCGACGATGAGAATATCGGTTTCGTCGCTGATCGGCGGCGCTTTGCCTGCCACCGAGGCGGGATCGTAATAGATGTTTTGTTTGCTCACCGTATTTCTCCCGAGAAATGACGCATTGGCAACGACTAGAACAGCGACGACGGTGGCTTGACGTCGCCCTCGGCGAATCGCGACAGACGCAACTGGCGCATATCCAGTCCCGGGTCGCCGGAGTCGATCCAGCTGGCCAGGGTCTTGCCGACGATGGGGCCCATGGCAAAACCGTGGCCGCAGAATCCGGTGGCAACGGCCAGGCCACGCGGCGAGGTCTGCGCGTCGATGACGGGAATGCCGTCTGGCAACACATCAATCGCGCCCGCCCAGCGGTCGGCGATCTGCGTATTCAACTGCCCGGGGAACGCGGCCTTGAGCGCGCTCATGGCGGTGCCTAGGCCTTTTTCATTCGGTGGGATAAGCGGATTGCGGACGTGAATCCCCTCCCCTAGCCGCGCCGATTCCGACCACGGCATGCGCTGGTGCAGATCGGTCAGGCAGGCACCGTTGAGATTGAAGCGAAACGATTTGCGGTGCGCCCACAGCGAAGGCGCATACCAATGCAGAGCGCGCAGATGGCCGAGGGTCATGTCGACATCGACATGGGCGTCGTCGGCGATGTTGAAGCTGCCGTCGAGCCTTTGCCGGAAACCCACGCCGTTGGCGATCGTCGAGATGCCGCTCAGCGTCGGCCCGGACGTGGTTCGCGCCACGGTTCCCCTGACCAGTTGCTGTGGCAGTTCGATGCCGAGCATCTTCAGCAGGCGGAACGTCGTGACGCCCGCAGCGCACACCACCGTTTTCGCCTTCACGTAACCGCGCTCGGTCTCAACGCCCACCACCTGGCCGGCGGCAACGTCGATACCTTTGGCACCACAATGCTCAACGATGTGTGCGCCCAGTTCACGGGCACGCATCGCGAAGGCGCGGGCCACGAGCGTGGGCTCTGCCTGGCCGTCGCTGGCGGTGAACAAACCGCCCAGTTGCGGGACGGCGTAACCCGGCAGTTTCTTTTCCACCTCACGCGGCGACAGCATCACGGTGTCGACCGAGAAGCTGCGTGCGACCGACAGCCACGATTCATATCCATCACGCTCAGCTTCATTGCCCGCGACAAAAAGGCAGCCGTCGTTGCGCCATCCCAGGTCGGTCTGCAGTTCACGTTCCAGCGAACGCCAGATTTCGATGCTGGCCTGCATCAGCGGCACCTCGGCTTCGTCACGCGATTGCTGGCGAACAAAGCCCCAGGCGCGTGACGACTGCTGGCCCGCCAGCGTGCTTTTTTCAAGGAGAAGAACCTTGGCGCCCGCTTTGCTAAGGTAATACGCGCACGCACACCCCATCAGACCGGCGCCTATGATCGCCACGTCGACTTCACGAGGCAGGAGCTCACCCTGGGGCGTCGACACGCTGGCAAATGCTGCTTCTGGAATGTTCATAGGGGAACCGTCAGGTTGAAAATGACGCGTAGCGCCGCGTCGCTGTTTCGGCTAAGAATGTGCCCCGACCCGCTGAAATTACAGTGATGTATCCGCATTAATCCCATGCGAGGAGCGCATAGAACGATGAGCCGCCAACTTCCATCCATCGAGCTTTTGCAGGCCTTCCTGACGGTTGCGAAGACAGGCAATTTTGGCCAGGCCGGTGAACAGCTTCACCTGAGCCAGAGCGCGGTGAGTCGGCAGGTTGCGCAACTGGAGGCGCGCCTCGAGAGCCGCCTGTTCGAGCGGCACACGCGCAAGATCGTGCTCACCGCCGAAGGCCGCTCGCTGGTGCCGGTTGCGGAGCAGGTCATCGGCCTGCTGTCGGACGCATCGCACATGCTCGCCACGGTCGGTAAAAGTGTCAGCCTGCGCGCGCACCCGACCATGGCGGCGCGCTGGCTGATTCCACGGCTCACCGCGTTTTATCGCTTGCACCCGCAAGTGACCGTCAGTATCGACACGGTGTATCACCGCTTTCCCGATTTTGCGTTTGAATCGGTCGACGCGATGATCGCCTACGGAACCGCCACATGGCCGGACTTCGAAGCGCTGGATCTGTGGGAAGAGGAATTGATTCCGGTGTGCTCGCCGACATTGCTCGCCGGAACCACCGCCGAAGAGGTACTCAAGACCGCACGGCTCGTGGACTCCAGCATGGATCGCCTCGACTGGCGTCGCTGGGATGAGTACTACCCGGATTCAACCGGCGCCGATAACGCGCATCTGACCTTCGATACGCTGGAGTCGGCGATCGTCGCCGTGAAATGCGGTCAGGGCATCGCACTCGTCGACGCCGTGCTGACGCAAGATGAATTGCTCAACCAGCAACTGACGCGCGTGCATTCAGGCAGCATCGTTACGGGCGCGCGCTACACGCTGGTCTATCCGAAGCGGGTGAAACGGTCGAGCGGTTTTTCCGAGTTCATCGAGTGGCTTGAGCAAGATGTAATCGGGAGCGAAAGCGTCAAGTAACCTTGGCCGCGGTTATGCCTTCCACGCACCTTCGAGGAATGCAGCCGCGTTCTCCAGCGCATGCCTTCCCTCGGGCAAAATCGCGGCGAACAAGTGCCAGACATGGAACATGCCAGGCCAGACTTCCAGTGTCACCCGGACACGATTCTGAGCCAGGTGCGTGGCCAGGCGCATTGCGTCACTGAGCATGACTTCGCTTTCGCCGATATGGATGGCGATGGGTGGCAGACCGCGCACGTCCGCAAACACCGGAGAGGCGCCGGGGTCATTGCGCAAAGTGCCTTGCAGGAAGGTCTTGGCCATCAGGTTGAGGCCCACCGGATTGACAGTTGGGTCAATGCCGTCGCGGGTCATCATCGATGAACCACTGTGTTCCAGATTGGCCCACGGCGAGAGCGCTACGCCTGCCGCAGGGAGTGGCAGGCCGGCGTTTCGCGCAGCGACCATCACCGACACCACCATCGCGCCACCGGCGGAATCACCCGAGAAGACGATGGATCGAGCGGGTATTCCCTGATCCAGAAGCCACTTGTACGAGGCCAGCGTGTCGTCGATGGCGGCCGGAAAAGGATGCTCGGGCGCCAAGCGGTAGTCAGGCATGTAGACTTTTGCCTTCAACAGTTTCGCGTAGTTTCCCGCGATGCCGTGGTAACCCGAAGGGCTTCCTGCGACATAGCCGCCACCGTGTATGTAGAGCATGACCCGGCCGTCTTCGACCTGTTCGGGCGTGACTACGGTGGCGGGCACGCCGCCCATTTCGATCTCCTCGATCGTCACACCTTCGGGCGTGGGATGAACCGTCAGCGCCTCCAGATATTTCGCCCGAGCGTTTGGCCAGGATCCGGGCGTGCCCAGCATGAGCGGGCCAAAGTCGACCGTTGCTGCATTCCAGGCGTCGATACGATCCTGGACAAGGGGAGTAATAGGCATGTTGGAACCTCAAGACGTTCGCTCCAGATCACCGATCCACCGCTAAAGGCGGGGATCGGGCTGGTCGGGAATTAATGTTGTGTTGGCCGGCGTGGCCGCTGACTCAGGCGCGCGAGAATTGGGTGTAACCCTCGGCACCGCCGCCGAAGTAGGTTTCCATCGGTGCTTCGAACAACGGCGTTTGCGATTGCAGCCGCTCGACCAGGTCGGGGTTGCCAATGAACGGTTTGCCGAAGGCGATCATGTCCGCGTGGTTGGAGGCCGTAGCATCCACTGCCCGCTGGCGGTCGTAGCCGTTGTTGGCCATGTAGGCACCACCGAAGGCTTCGCGAAGCGCCTGCACGTCAAACAGCTCGGCGCCGTTGCCGCCGTGCAGCTGTCCTTCGACGACATGCAGATAGGCGAGTCCCATTGCACCGAGACGACGGACCAGATAGCTGTGCGTTTCCATGGTGTTGCTGTCCAGCGGCGTATCACCAATCGCGGTGGACAGTGGCGACAAGCGCAGGCCCACTCGATCTGCACCCCATATTTCGGCAACGGCTTCTACGACTTCCAATGGGAACCGCGCGCGGTTTTCGAGGGAACCGCCGTACTGGTCGTCACGATGATTGGTGCTGTCGCGCAGAAATTGCTCCAGCAGATAACCATTGGCTGCGTGGACTTCTACGCCATCGAACCCGGCCTCTTTCGCCAGACGTGCAGCATGGCGATAGTCTTCCAGGATGCCGGCGATTTCCTCGGTGGACAGCGCACGTGGCATCGAAGGAGGCATGTTGCCGGCTTCCGTGAAGACGTTGCCGCCAGCCTGTATCGCGGACGGCGCCACGGGTGCAACACCGTCTTCCTGCAAGCTGACGTGGGACATGCGGCCCACGTGCCAGAGCTGAACCACGATCCGACCACCAGCCGCATGAACCGCTTCGGTCACAGGTTTCCAGGCCTTCACATGAGCATCGGTGTAGATGCCCGGGGTGTACGCATAGCCTCGGCCCTGACGGGAAATGTTGGTGGCCTCGGTGATGATCAAGCCTGCCGAAGCGCGCTGTCCGTAGTAGTCGATTGCCAGGGGCGTCTGCACGCCGTCCATGTCGGCACGGGAACGCGTCAGCGGCGCCATGGCGATGCGGTTGCTTACTTCGATTGCACCAATTCGGGTTGGGGAAAAAAGAGTTTCAGTAGTCATGGCAGCTCCAGTTGCAGTGCAGATTCAGGGACGAGCCGGCAGCTCGTCAGTGAGGCCAAGGATGCGCGCCGCCATTCCATTCATGAAATTTATTTATTGAATTTAAACTATATGGCTAGCAGTATGACTGGATGAGATACGACATGAATCTGCTCCCGGTTTTCCTGGCCCTGATGGAAGAGCGCAACGTCACGCGCGCGGCGGAACGGCTGGGCATCACCCAGCCTTCCCTGTCCAATGCCTTGTCGCGGTTGCGCGACATGCTTCAGGACCCGTTGTTCATTCGTGAGCGATACGGGATGCAGCCGACCGAAAAGGCCGAAGCGCTGGCACCCGGTATCGCCGCCGCCGTTGCACATCTGGACGAATTGGTGCTTGGACAGCAGGGTTTCGACCCGGCGAAAGCGCAGCGTCAGTTCACACTGGCACCGACCAGTTACGTTGAGTTCGTGTTGATACCGCGCATCGTCGTACGCCTGCGTGAACAGGCGCCGGGCATCAGTCTGCGGCTGGTGCCGTTTGGTGCCGACCTGACAGAGACCGGCGTAACCTCCGGCGCAACGGCAATGGTGTTGGGACGGATCGTCGACCCACCTGACAACCTCGTGGTGCAGTCGCTGATGGAAGATGGCCTTGCCTGCGTCGTTCGCGCCGATCATCCGCAGATCAACAAACGGATTTCAAAACAACAATACGAACAACTGCGGCACGTCACCGTACTGCCGCCCGGCCGTTTGCGCGCGGGTCTGTTTCAGGCGCTCCAGCGTCAGGGCTTGCGGCGCGACGTGGCTGTTTCGGTAACGCACTTCCTGGCCATCCCGGAACTGATCGCGGCGACGGATTATTGCGCGACGCTGCCCAAGCTGATCTGTCAGCATCTGGCCCGCGACCCGCGCTTGAAAGTGCTGGCCACCCCGCTCGACCTGGGCACATTTCCAGTGGAAATGGCCTGGCATGTTCGCTACCGCCACGACCCTGCGCACCAGTGGTTGCGCGGGCTCGTCGAAGAAGTTGCTCGCGAAACCGTGCTTGGCCTGGCGATGTAAGGCTGCGGCTGCGGCGACCGAAATTTACGACAATTAACAACTCCTAACACCAGACCTCGCAAGGGTCGCTCTAACATGGAGGCTTACTCAAAACGCATTCACCGAATCGTGGAGCCGACATGAGAAACCATGAATTTGAGAAATCGAGCGAACCCGACGATCCCGCGCGGCGAGAGCTGATACGCGCCACCGGTGTTGTAGCGATCGGAGGCCTTGTGGGCTCTTCCCTCGGCCTGACCCTGCCATCCCAGGCCCAGGCTGCCAGCAGCCCGGACGCAAAAAACCTGGGCTCGCGTCTTCGTGGTGTGCAGCATTTCGGTATCACGGTGCAAAACATGGATCGTGCATTCCAGTTTTACACCGAGGTCCTGGGCGGCACGGAAGTGATGCGTGACGGCGACTTTTTCGGTGATCGCATCCAGAACACCCTGCTACTGAGTGAAGAGGTCCAGGCGGTGGAGGACGGCGTCAACCCGCTCACGCTCGGTGTGCCCGACCTTCGCAGCGGCGCACAACGTCTGGATGTCAGGTTCATTCAGTTCGACAACGTGGTGATTGAACTGCTGCAGTACCGCAACAAGGAGCAACCTGCCGGCGGCGCCGACAACTTCGCGCCGGCACGGGAACTCACCAGCCCTGCATTCCCCCGCTCGATGCATGTGTGCTTCTACATCCGCGACGACGTCGATTTCAACCAGTTCGTCCGCGACCTCGAAGCGGAGTCGGCCCGACGTGGCATGACCAATGTGAAGGCTAACCGGATCGTCAGGGCGACCACCAATGCACAGCGCCTTGGTGCACCCATCGACAGCAACACCAACGCTATCACCGAGGGACCTTCTGCCGGCTGGTCCTTGATCTACTGCAAGGGTCCGGAGGGCGAACAGCTGGAGTTTGTCCAGGTGCGCGGGCATGCGAAACAAGTGTTCGATGGGGCCTACGAGGCTCGGCGCAAGGCTCTCGGCAACTGACTTTCCCATTCTGCGACCGGGGACTTCGATGAAAATTTTCGCGTCGTCAGTTCTGCTTGCGCTTTCGCTGACGTGTATTTCGCCGAGTCATGCCGAACCCCAGACACTGGTGGTCGGGCAGATAAATCTCGGTTTCTACACGGCCAGTGCGGCGGTGGTGAAAGAGGTACTAGGTCGGCTCGGCCATCATCTGCAAGTAGTCGAGGGCAATCACCCCGATATGTACGGCCGCTTGGGACAAGGCGAAGTTGATCTGTTGATCGCCTCCTGGCTCCCTCATGCCCACGGCCAATTGCAGGCACCGATCGCCGATCGACTGGTGGAGGCTTCCACGCTCTACGAGGATGCGCGCCTGTACTGGGCGGTCCCGGTTCACGTGCCGGTCGAGACGGTGCGCTCGATCGATGACCTGAAAAAACCTGAAGTGCTCGCACGCATGGATCCGCTCATCGTCGGCGTGGGGCCGGGTTCAGGCTTGATGAATGGTTCCGAGCGGGTCATGCGCAGCTACAGCTTGCAAGCGGCGGGATACAACCTGAAGGTTGCGCCCGCCCCCGAGTGGTCGCAGCGGTTGGCCGACGCCTCTGCCAATGGCCGCTGGATGGTGATGCCCTTGTGGCAGCCGCAATACCTGAATGCGCTGTATCCGGTCCGGATACTGGAAGACCCGCAGCAGATCTTCGGAGTGGATCGAGCCGTGGTGGTGGTCCGCAAAGAGGTTTGGCAACAACTGCCCGAGCGCTCGCGGGTGGTGATCGCAAGGATTCATCTGGGGATTGCACTGGCCACCGAGCTGGAGCGCCAGATGATGGTCGACGGCACTCCCGCCGGGCAGGTAGCCCGCAACTGGATGGCCGCGAATCCAGCAACCGTCGAGGCCTGGTTCCAGGAGTGAGGATGGCGCTCGAATGTGCCCTGTTCAAGCAGGAGAAATTGCGATGAAAAAATTCAGCCCCAACGTCCTGGCCTCCACCCTGGCGGCTTTGATCTTCGTCACGATGGCCCATGCCGAGCAACCCAAGGTCGGTCAGGTGGAGGTGGTCGCGGAACTCGACATCACCCCTGGCAATGTCACCGCCTCGAAGGATGGACGCGTGTTCGCCAGCGTTCACGGGATGCGCCGTGGTCCGGTTCAGTTGGTGGAGATTACCGGACTCAACAGCTATGTGGCTTTTCCCAATGACAGCTGGAATGCCAAGCCGGGTAGCGGGCCGAATGTGATGAATACGCCCCACGGCGTCGTCATCGACAGCCGCGATCGTCTGTGGGTGATCGATCACGGCAATTGGCTGGATAAGCCGCAACCTCCCAAACTGGTGGCCTTCGACATCAACACCCGTGAACTGGTCAACCGTTACGACTTCAGTCCCCAGGTTGCGCCCAAAGGCCAGATCCTCCAGGACCTGGCCGTCGATGGCGAACGAGGATTCGTCTATATCGCGGACTGCGGCCCGGACCCGGCCATCGTCAGCGTTGATATCAACAAGGGCACTGCCCGTCGCTTCAGCGGCCATCCCTCACTGGCCGCAGAGGACGTTGAATTGGTGGTGGAAGGCAAGCCGCTGCTGTTCCCCGGTGAGGGTGGAAAAATGGCCCCCGCCCGCGTCGGGATAAACCCGATCACCCTGTCGGCCGATGGCGAGACTATTTACTTCGGATCAATGAATGGCACCAGTTGGTACGCCGTGCCGGCGCGGCTGTTCCGAGAAGGCGCTGCGGATGCGCAGATCGCCTCCGCCATCACCCGCGTGGGCTCGAAACCGATTTCCGATGGCGCCGCGACAGATGCCGAAGGCAACCATTTCATTACCAACCTGCCGGACAACGGAATCGACGTTCTGACCCGCACCGGCGAACTCAAGCCTCTGGTTCGGGACGAGCGTTTCTTGTGGCCCGACAATGCCCACTTTGGCCCGGACTCCTGGCTGTACGTCGCCGTCAACCAGCTCCATCGCAACCCGATCTTCACCGATGCGGCTGATGCCGGCAAACCGCCGTACCTGATCGTGCGAATCTGGACAGGGACAGAAGGTCAGCCTGGGCGCTGAGGGTGTTCGTCCATGACTTTCTCTTCGACGCTCGCTTGCGAAATGACGTGCGTAACCCTCAACTCCCATGTCAACGCGGACTGCTGTTTCGCGCACGCCAATGCGCGCAACAGCAGATCATCAACGTTCTTCTTGTCGATCGATGGCAGGCTCATCATCACCTCAGCCTTGGTTCTCATCAGATCCGGCAGATTGAAGTTACCACCCGTCGCTTCTGCCAGATCGATCGCCTCCTTGATGGAGGCTAAAGCGTCCATGCCCTCCCCGCATTTCAGTTGCGCCTGGGCAAGCGCCTGAAGCGCATCCGTCCTCACGACACTCATCTTGGGGGGCGGCAGCAGCGCCAGACATTGCTGGAGGTAGACGACTGCAACCTGATAGCGCCCCTGCTGAAGCATCAATAGACCATTAAGGAAAAAGATGACCTGCTTGCGTACCGCCACTTTGTAGTCTTGGGCGACATTCTCCATTTCCTGGATCAGCTCCGCGGCCCTGTCCAGCAGACCATTGCTGAGCAGTATCGGAAAACACAGCGTCGCGCAGAGATAGAACGAGTCGGGATTACGTCGGCTCTCGGCAATGGCACTGGTTGCAAGCTCAAGCGCCTGCACCGGCATCCCCCGAATCCACTTCACGCGCGCCTTGCCAAGCTTGGCTACCACTTGTTCCTTGGTTTCGAAGTAGTGCAATGGATGCACTTCGTGACGTGCGAAAAGCTCAAAACTGGCCGCATAGCTTTCGTCGGCTTCCATCTGCCGTCCCAGGAAATGCAGCGAAGAGCCCTCCATCCATCGCGCGAGAATGGCCTCGGTGCCGCCGCCTTGAGTCGTCGCGATGCTCGCGTACCGTTCACTCACGGACAGTGACTCCTTGAACCTGCCGTTCGCCATCATTGCCAGATGCAAACCCGCAAGAAAATGGAACATGGATCGGACATCGCCCATTTGCACCGAAAGCTCCAACCCACGTTCAACCACGGCTGTCATCGCGCCGTCATAGTCGCCGCCGGAGTAGTAAGTAATGGCTGTTGAGTCGAGCAATTCCAGTTCGGTCTTCGTCGCGCGCAAGTTCTCCGGCAACATTTTCAAAGCACGTTCGCAACAGCGCTTGCACTCCCTGAGCAATCCGAGTTCCAGCAAAAGGGGGGCGGCCATGCAACTGATTTCAACCGCCAGTGATAGGTCCCCGCCTTCGGAGAACGCCCATTCGATAGCCGCGCGTACGTTGCCCATTTCCAGTGGGCGCAGACGCTCGCTCACAACACCGGGCATGACATTCGCTTTGTGTTGCCTGAGTTCATCTGCGTAAAAGAGCGCATGCAGACGCGCGTAATCGTTGCGGTTTTCGAGCCTGGCGAAGCGGGAGGCGGCGTAGGCGCGGGTAGTCTCGAATAATATGAAATGAAGCTCTTCGGCGACTGGCGCGATGGCGACAAGCGATTTGTCCACCAGGTTGCTGACCGCCTCTGCAACCTGATGGGCCTCGATTTCAGCGTCCATCGCCACCGCTACCGCAGCGTCAAGCGGGAACCGCCCCCAGAATACGGAGAGCCGGTAAAGCACTTTTCGATCCTGCTCGCCAAGAAGATTGTGGCTCCAATCGATCATGGTTTCGACAGTCTGTTGGCGCAGGCAGACGTCACGGCGTCCTTGCCAATGCAAGGTGAACTGATGGGCGAGCATGTCGGCGATACCTTTTACGCCATAGGTTGCGACCCGGCTCGCAACCAGGCCAATGGCATGCGGATTTCCATCCAGTTGCCGACACAGGGCCGCTACGGTGGGCGCATCATCGTCACTTAACGCGTTCCTCGCGCCGCCCTCTCTTGCGCGCTCCATGAATAGCTGGATGGCCGGCCAGAGCAGAGCTTCTCTTGCGCTCAGATGTTTCGAGTCGGGAGGTGAAACCAGCGGTCGCAGGAGGTAAACGGACTCCGCGTTGATTCGAAGTGCTTCCCGACTGGTGTTCAAGAATGACACGCTCGTGGTCCCGTCGACGATTTGCTGGCAGAGAACCGAAACTCCGGCAATCAGATGCTCGCAATTATCGAAAATGATCAGCGCCTTTTGCGTCGAAAGAACGTCCAGAAGTCCAGGGAACAGTTCAGTACCCGAAGGGCTGTAGCCGATGGCGGCAGCCAACGCTTCAGCGGCCATTTCACCCTGCTCGAGAGTGCTAAGGTCGACGAAGTAGACCGCGTCATCGAATACCGCGAGAAGTTCATGGGCGACCAGCACGGCCAGGGTCGTCTTTCCTGCGCCGGCAGCCCCGACTACGCTGACCAGCCGCTTGTCCAGGACCACTTGGGACAGTTCGCTCACACACTCTTCCCGCCCCACTGCGGACATCAGGGGTGCCGGCAGATTCGGGAGCACGCGCGTTGCCGTAGCTACGCGCAATGGTTGCAGGATCGCTGAGTCCAGATTGTTCCCCGATATCACCGGCCGGGGCCGATCCAGGGATTCAATCCGCTCCACAGCAGAGACAAAGCAGTACCCACGTCTGGCGACGCTGGCGATGTATCGCGTGGAGTCCTGATCACATTCCAGGGCGCGACGGATGTTCGCGACCTGCACACGTACATTGGTGTCTTCAACAACCAACCCCGGCCAGGCGAGCGCCATCAGTTGCTGGTTTGTCAGCACCTTGCCGTCGCTTTCAACCAGAGCGGTGAGGATATCGAAGGCCCGACTACCCAAGGAAACTTCCACGCCACTTTTCTGCAGGACACGCCTGCCCGGGTAAAGGCAGAACGGTCCGAAAGAGAACGCATCGTTCATAGTCTGTGCTCCTCGGGACGGGAACGAGAAAATGCTTGCCAACGACCTGGCCAGACGGATGTTTCAGCTCCATGCCGGTTTACTGCAGTACCTCTGGCTGCACCAGCCAGTAGAAGTAACAGCATGTAAAAGGCCAGATGAAAAATGGCGGATTTACAGGCGATTCCAGACGAATATTTCTTTCAAGTTACCTTCCATGGGTGCTGACGCCACTTCTCCTGGAAGAACTCGATGAACACCCGAATCCGCGGGCTGAGGTGTTTTCGGTCCGAATACAACAGATAAACCGGCTCAATGATTCCGGATTTGAACTCTTCCAGCAGCGGCACCAGGGTTCCGGCCTTTACGTCCAGGCCGATGTGAAAATCGGCCAACTTGACCACACCGGCGCCGGACAGCGCCATGTCCCGTAGAAGATCACCCTGAGTGAATGACGCACTGGGCGTTACGGGCACGGAAACACCCTCGCCTTCCTGAACAAACGACCATTTGTTCCACGGGCTGACAAAGCTGAAATGGAAGCAACGGTGGTTCAGGAGGTCAGCCGGAACCGTGGGGACACCGTGCTCGGTCAAGTAGTCGGGCGAAGCCACGACCAGCCACTCACATTCCCCGATTCGCTTGGCAATACGTGAAGAACTGGGCAGCACGCCGCTGTGAATAGCGATATCGAGCCCCTGTTCAAAATGGTCGACAAACTGCGCGCCCAATTGCAGCTCCACATCCAGGGACGGATACAAGTCCAGGAATTCATGCAGCCAGGGCACGATCTGGTGCTTGGCAAACGTGGTCATGGTGTGGATTCGAAGGGTTCCACTGACCCTTGAAGGTAAAGCCTCAGCCAGCGAGTCAGCCTCATTCATGGCTTCAACGACTGCCTTGGCACTGCGCAGGTAGGCCGCGCCCTCCTCGGTCAGCGTGAGAACCCGCGAGCCTCTTTGAAAGAGCCGGACTTGCAGCCTGTTCTCCAGACGCGTGATCAGTTTGCTCACTGCCGAGGGCGTAATGTTGTGGACGCGAGCCGCCGCCGAGAAGCTTCCGCACTCGGTTGACCAGATAAATGCGAGCAGCTGTGTGTAGTTGTCCATTTCCGGTCCTGGCGTAAGGGGTTGAGTATCCCGCGTCCGGGTCGATTACAGGAAAACGCGCCGAAGCGCGTTTTCCTGATCGTGTCGGTTACCTGATGAACTGTTCAATATAGTCGTCCGGCAAGCCCAGAGACTTGTAATGCGCCCGGGCGCTTTCCAGTTTGGTGAAGACATCTTCATAGCCGACCGCTACTCCCTGAGGATCGACGTAGGTGTAGCCGCCCTGAACATGGAACCAGGTGATCATTTCCTCGACGTCTTCCGGCACGAACAGAGTGTGGGTCTCTCCCGGAGGCTCATACGCAAATGAGCCTTCCTCGGCAATCCAGTCATGCTCCAGATAGAACCAGCGCCCCTTGAGCACGATCGCATGCACGCCACCGGTGTGGCGGTGACGGGAAAGCACACCGGACTGCCGCACCCGCAAAAGATTGATGTAGTAGCCGCCCGAGGTATTGAGCAGCAGCGGCTTGAACGACACGGTTTTGGTGACCGGCACCCACAACTCATCATCTTCCAGCCATTGCGTCATGACACCGGGGTGAACCATATCCGGGGTCATGAACGGGACTTGCGGCAACTGGTAGGCAATCGCTAATTCATCAGGTTTGACGGGAGTATTCATGTGTAGGCCTCTCAGTTTTTTTATGCATTCACAGGGCGAGAACTGCGCCCGGACTTCGACTGAGAGAAAGGTTATGAGAGTGCTGATTCGATGAAAATAGCTACATTTGCACATCAGGTGTGACGCTGGGGCATAGCGAAAATCAGTGCCTGCCGGGGCGGTTACGGGGGCACGCCGACCAATGAAAATGCCCGCAAAAGCGGGCATTTTCGGCTGGGTTCTCGCGGCTACGCGGCCGCCAATCGGCTACTCACACACGAGGGTTGGAGTAGAAGCCGATGATCGCCGGCAGCACCAGCTCAGGCGCCTCCAATGTCGGGCTATGCCCTATCTTGCTCAGCCGCATCAGTTTCGAATTCGGCAGCTCTCGTTTCATCTCATCGGACCACGCGGGAGGTCGCGGCATGTCTTCCTCACCATTGATGATCAGCACCGGGATCTTGATCGATGACAGCAGTTCTACCGAGCTTTCACGATGCATGACGCCTTTCATCGCCGGGCGCAGCGATTTCGGCAACGCCTCGATCCGATCGCGCCAGTAAGCCACCAGTTCCTGTTTATCGGGGTTGTTGCGCGTGGTCTTGCCGAACATCACTTCCATGGTCATGTCGAGAATATCTCCGACGAAACCTCGCTCCCCCGCGTCGACTACCCATTGCGCGAATCGGGCGCCTTGCTCGGGCGGCTCACCGCACGCCGAAGAGCCCGCGACGACCAATGAACGGAAAAGCTCCTGGCGCCTGGCAATCAGCCGGAACGCAACATCGCCGCCCATGGACTGGGCCATGACGTTGATCGAATCGAGCTCCATTCTTTCGATCAACGCCTCGATGTCGTCGGCACACTTGTCCATGGTGATGATGTCGACATCATCCAGGGCGCTTTTGCCCTGCCCTCTGAAATCGGGCCGGATGACCCGAAACTTGCCGGCTGCGGCCTGGACCAGCCCCTCAAACATTGTCCCGTCGAGAAAACAGGAGTGCAGGCACAGAACGATTGGCAGATTGGCTTCACCCGTGTCTTCAACCCACAGTGTCGTGCCATTGACCTGAATGTGTTTACCGTGCGAATTGGCGACTTCTAGCATGTTGATTCTCCTGACATTGGACATCCCCGCGAGGGAATTTTTTATAGGTTGCAGGTGCGGCGTTCCAGCCGGATTGGCGACCTCAATGGGCCATGTTGCAGGACGCTTTGGACACCAGCGCCCGATCGTGTTTGAGGAACCACCCTGTGGTTTCGCGCGTAAAGAACGCCGTGACGAATGCAGCGACGATCATCAGGCCGGAAATGAAATACAGAGCGTAGTTGTAGCCAGCCACCTGATCGAAACCGCCGCCGGCACCAATGAACATGCCGATTACGAACGGCCCGAAACCGCCGGCGTAGATACCCACATTGACAATCGAACCAGCGATCCCGGAGGTGCCGGGCTTGGCCGAATCGAAAGCAATCGCGTACAGCAACGTGTAGGGCGCGTTCATCGCAAACCCGGCAAACAACTGGATGCAGACCAACCAGGTCAAACTCAATGAGGTGAACTGGAAGAGGTACATGCCAACCGCCAGCCAGGCGAAAACGATCATCAGGCAAAGCTTGCGACCCATCCGGTCGGAGATCCAACCCCAGACGATTTGCCCGATGCCACCGGTGATGGTGAACAGTACGGAGTAAGCCGCCGCCTCGGCGAAGTTGTAATGCGCGACGAAGGCCAGGTACTGGGGCAGCCAGAAACTGATGCCGAAGTAGCCAACGATGGCCAGCATCGAGACGAGTGCGATGGTGCTGATGTTCGGATTGCGCATCGCCGACCGAAAGGCGCCCTCAGGTGCAACCACCGTCCCGTGTGCCGCGCTCAACGCTGGAACGGTTTCGCCGACGTCACGCACATGCTCGACGAACGAGTCATATCTTTTCTTGGTGCAAAACCACCAGTAAATAGAAAAGATAATGATCATGGGCACCGGGAACAGCAGAAACGCCAGACGCCAGTTTTCCGGACCGTAGGCGTTCAACAAGGCACTGATCGCCAGACCGCCGATCAACGTGCCCCACGGATAGCCCGTGTGGTGCAGCCCCAACGCAAACCCGCGCCGCTCACGGGACCACCACTCGGATAATGACGTGACTTCGATCGCCTCCCCCGCACCGCCGAACGCATGGGAAATCACCTGCAATGCCACGAGCATGCCCAGTGAGGCGGTGAGGAAATTGAACCCTGTCAAAAAGGTAAACAGCGTGTAGGCGATGACGATCGGCAGATGGCGATACTTCCTCATCCAGCCTTGCCCGCCCTTGTCCGCCCAGATCATGCAAGGCACAGCGATCAACGACGTGGCAATCGTGATGAACGCCGCGAGCAAACCCGTCAGCTCCGCGCTGGTTTTGAATTCGCTGGTGATCGAGGGCAACACCATGAAGAACATCTGGCGTGAATTCGCGTCCATGGCGTAGACCAGCCACAGCAACGCCATGGCGCCCCACGAAGCGGTTCCGGCTCCCTTGGAAACCCGCGTGAACGAGGGAATAACACCAGCTTTATCTTGAGCGAGTCCCATAGGATCATCTCCCGCCGAGTTTTATTTTTATTTTCCCCGGCAGTTGAGCAACACAGAGTTGTTTCAACGTCGGGTTTGCGGGTGGCGCTTGATGCTGGAGGCCACCGTTTGAAGATTAAAAGCTCGACGGGATTTGATTGATATAGCTGGAAAATCACACCTGCTTTGCCTTTCAGGCACAGGAGAAATGGCATTCGGGATATGCCCGGCCATTAACGCCAGACGATGCTGTCGATCACTGAACCGCTTACAATCACGCCTTTCCACCGTATTCAGAAAGGCAACAAGGCTATGGCGCTCGACCCTCCCACGATGTTGACCCTCTCGATCGCCCTCGCAGCGGCGGCTGCGCTGTACCTGGCGATCGAGTGGCGCAGTATTCGTGAACCCTCGCTGCTGTTCTGGAGCGCGGGTTTTGCGACGATTACCGTGGGTTCGACGCTCGCCCTGTTGCGCGGGATCGGTCTGTTGCTGGTGGGTATCTGGTTCGCCAACGGCCTGCTGGTGTTGGCCCACTGGTTCTTCCTGCTGGGTGTCGCGCGTTTTACCCAGGCGCGCCTGTCCCGCGCCTGGTATCTGATCTTCGTCGCCTGGCTGGCATTGCTGTTGCTGCCGGACGAGCCTTCGTGGTCAAAGATCATGCTGCTGGCCAACTCGCTGCTGGTCGCCCTGTTGTCGCTGCGGGCCAGTTTCCTGCTGCGGCCCCACGGCAAGTCGCTGAGCGTGGGGGCGGTTCAGCTGCGTTACGTGCTGCTGGTCCATGGGCTTTTCTATCTCGCCAAATCGATAACGGCTGTGGTTCCAGGAACGCTGATCGACCTCGCGGCCTTTCGTGGCGAGATCATTCAGATCTCCCTGGTCGAAGGCGTGATGGCGATCATGCTGATCGCGCTGTCGATGACCGGGACCGAGCGCTATCGACGGGAGAAACAGATCGCCCGGCTGGCCGAACGCGATCCATTGACCGCCCTGTACAACCGCCGCGCCCTCGAAGTGCGGGCACCGCGGTTGTTACGTGACGTCTCGAGCACTCAACCGGGCGCGCTGCTGCTGATCGATATCGACAACTTCAAACCAGTCAACGACCTGTACGGCCATACCGCAGGCGACAGGTTGCTGGTGTCGCTGAGCGAGATGATCCGCTCGGTATTGCCCGAAGATGCGCTTGCCGCGCGGTTGGGCGGCGACGAGTTCGTCATCCTGCTGAGCAACGCGTCGAAGGAGCGAATCGTGCAAATGGGCGACGCATTGCGTGATCAGTTCCACAGCGCCGCCGCGCAGACATTCACCACGCCTGAAGCGGTAACCCTGAGCATCGGCGCCAACTTGTTCGACCATCCGCCGGCCAGCCTGGCGACATTGATCGAGCAAGGCGACGCCGCGCTCTATGAATCCAAGCGTGGCGGGCGAAACAGTATCCGTCTGGTCGACCGTACCGTGGCGAGCGGCGAGCCCGCACGCTAATTCAGGATGCTGCCCCTTCCCCCATCACATCCTCAGCCCAACTGATCGCCGCCACGACGGTGGGGAAACCGATCGTACTGGTGCTTGAGATTTTCGTAGGTCGAGTGCGTTCTCTTCTTTGCCATTTTCATTCCTCCTCGAACCGGATGTGGGCCGGCGCCGACGGGCGCATTCCCAGCGATGTTTACCCCGCTTCACAAGGCTTCGCTCCGTGAAAACTTGCGAAAACCGACAGTAGGCTAAGCTTAGTGCAGCTTATTGCCCACGATGCTCGCGGCGGCAGTTGTTGGATTTTTCTGGAGAGCGTCTGCAACAGCTATCTCAGACAGACCCAAACAATTTGCGCAGGATTGCCGTAATGACCGAGCCTTTTCTCAGTTTTGACCAACTCAAGCGTGCTGCCACCTCTGGCGAAATCGACACCGTGCTGGTGTGCATGGTCGACATGCAGGGACGGCTGGTGGGCAAGCGATTCCAGGTCGAGTTTTTCATCGACAGCGGTCATGAAGAAACCCACTGCTGCAATTACCTGCTGGCCGACGACATCGACATGGAGCCGGTGCCAGGTTACGCCGCGGCCAGTTGGAGCAAGGGCTACGGCGATTTTGTACTCAAGCCCGACATGAGCACCCTGCGCAAGGTGCCGTGGCTGGAATGCACGGCGCTGGTGCTGTGCGATGTGCTCGATCATCACCACCGGCAAGACTTGCCTCACAGCCCCCGGGCGATCCTGAAAAGACAGGTCGAGCGCCTGCGTCAGCGCGGCTACACCGGCATGTTCGCCTCGGAACTGGAATTCTACCTGTTCGACGAAAGCTACGAGGCCATCCACAGGCGCAACTACCACAAGCCGAAAACCGCCGGGCACTACATCGAGGATTACAACATCCTGCAGACCACCCGCGAAGAACCAGTGCTGCGGGCGATTCGCAAGCATCTGCAGGCCTGCGGGATTCCGGTGGAAAACTCCAAGGGCGAATGGGGGCCGGGGCAGGAAGAAATCAACATCCGCTACGCCGACGCCATGACCATGGCCGACCATCACGTCATCATCAAGCACGCCTGCAAAGAGATCGCGCAACTACAGGGCAAGGCGATCACGTTCATGGCCAAGTGGCGCTACGACGCCGCCGGGTCCAGCAGCCATATTCACAATTCGCTGTGGGACAAGAACGCCAAAAAGCCGCTGTTCTACGATGCCAAGGCCGAGTTCGGCATGTCCAAGCTGATGCGTGCCTGGGTCGCCGGACAGCTCAAATACGCCAACGACATCACCTGCTTTCTCGCGCCCTACATCAACTCCTACAAACGTTTTCAGGCCGGCACCTTCGCACCGACCCGTGCGGTGTGGAGCCGCGACAACCGCACAGCCGGTTTCCGTTTGTGCGCCGAGAGCAGCAAATCCATCCGCATCGAATGCCGCATAGGCGGTGCCGATCTCAACCCCTACCTGGCCTTCGCCGCGCTGATCGCGGCAGGGCTGGCCGGCGTCGACGAAAAACTCGAGCTCACCCCGCCCTTCGAAGGCGATGCCTATCTCGACGAGCAATTGCCGGAAGTCTCCAAGACCCTGCGCGATGCCAGTGCCGCGCTCCAGGGGTCGAGCATGTTGCGCGAGGCGTTCGGTGATGAAGTGATCGATCACTACGTGCACACCGCCGAGTGGGAACAGAAAGAGTACGACCGGCGGATCACTGACTGGGAATTGCAACGCGGCTTCGAGCGCTATTGAGGCGATCATGACAGCAACGATTCAACTCATCTCGCCGGTCGATGGCCGGATTTATGCCGAACGTCAGTGCGCCGATGCGGCACAAATCGAACAGGCTCTGACGGCATCCGCCACCGCCCAAGCGCAATGGAGGCGCCGGCCACTGAGCGAACGCGCGGCTTTTTGCAGCGCCGCCGTGGACGCGATGCTGGCCATGAAAGCTGAAATCGTCCCGGAACTGGCCTGGCAAATGGGCCGCCCGGTGCGCTATGGCGCGGGCGAGTTGCGCGGTTTCGAAGAGCGGGCGCGGTACATGATCGGTATTGCGCATGACGCGCTGACCGCACTTGAACCCACGCCCATCGCCGGCTTTCGACGGCAGATCAAACGTGAACCGCTGGGCACGGTGCTGGTAGTCGCGCCGTGGAATTACCCCTACCTGACCGCGGTCAACACGATCATCCCGGCGCTGATGGCCGGCAACAGCGTGATCCTCAAACATGCTTCGCAAACGCTGCTGGTGGGCGAGCGTTTCGCCGAAGCCATGCGCCGCGCCAATTTGCCCGAAGGGTTGTTCCAGAATCTGCTGCTCGACCATGTGTCGACCGGGGCGGTCATTGCCTCCGGGCGGGTGCAGCAAGTGAACTTCACCGGCTCCGTGGAGGCAGGCAAAGTCATGGAAAACGCTGCCAGCGCAAGATTTCTCGGCATGGGTCTGGAGCTTGGCGGCAAAGACCCGGCTTACGTGCGCGCAGATGCAAACCTTGAGCATGCGGTAGAGAATCTGGTGGACGGTAGTTTTTTCAATTCCGGCCAGAGCTGCTGCGCCGTCGAACGCATCTACGTCGACCGGAAAATCTATCCGGAGTTTGTCGAGCGTTTCGCCGAATTGACCCGCCAGTACGTGCTGGGCAATCCGCTGGACGACGCCACCACACTCGGTCCATTGGTGACGCCGGGCGCGGCGTTTTTCGTCCGTGCGCAGATCGCCGAAGCCGTGGCCCAAGGCGCGACGGCGCTGATCGATCCGCAGGCCTTTGCCGCCGACGTACCGGGCAGCGCCTATCTCGCGCCGCAGGTGTTGGTCGACGTCACCCATCAAATGTCGGTCATGCGCGATGAAAGCTTTGGTCCGGTGGTCGGCATCATGCCGGTGAACAGCGACGACGAAGCCATCGCCTTGATGAACGACAGTGAATTCGGGCTCAGCGCATCGATCTGGACCCACGATCTCGCCGCCGCCGAATACCTTGGCAACGAGATCGAAACCGGCACCGTGTTCATGAACCGATGCGATTACCTCGACCCGGCGCTGGCCTGGACCGGGGTGAAAAACAGCGGCCGCGGCGTCACGCTGTCGCGCCTGGGCTACGACAACCTGACCCGCGCCAAATCCTTTCATCTGCGCCACGAGATCTGAGCCATGAGCCTGACTGGAAACTGGAACTACCCCACCAGCATTCGCTTCGGTGTCGGCCGCATCAGCGAACTGGCCGAGGTCTGTCGCGACCAGGGTATCCAGCGACCGCTGCTGGTCACCGACAGTGGCCTGGGACGGGCGCCGATCACCACGGCAGCGCTGGACTCCTTACGCGACGCAGGTTTGGCCGCTGCGCTGTTTTGCGACCTCAAGCCCAACCCGGTCGAAGCCAACCTGGCCGGCGGGCTCGATGCCTGGCGCGCAGGCAACCACGATGGCGTGGTGGCCTTCGGCGGCGGCAGTGGCCTGGACATGGGCAAGCTGATTGCGTTCATGAGCGGCCAGAATCGCCCGGTCTGGGATTTCGAAGACATCGGTGATTACTGGACCCGCGCCGATGAAAGCCGCATCGCCCCGATCATCGCCGTGCCGACCACAGCGGGTACGGGCTCTGAAGTGGGCCGTGCGGCGGTGATCATCGACGATCGAACCCACACCAAACGGATTATTTTCCACCCGAAAATGATGCCGCGGGTGGTCATCAGCGACCCGGCCCTGACCGTCGGCATGCCCGCCAAAGTCACTGCCGGCACGGGCATGGATGCGTTGTCGCACTGCCTGGAATCGTATTGTGCCCCCGGCTTCCACCCCATGGCCGATGGTATCGCGGTGGAAGGCATGCGCCTGGTGAGTAGTGCCTTGGTGCGCGCCGTGCACACGCCTTCGGACCTCGACGCACGCGGGCAAATGCTCGCGGCGGCGGCGATGGGCGCCACCGCTTTTCAGAAAGGCCTGGGCGGCATGCATGCCCTCGCGCATCCGATCGGCGCGCTGTATGACACCCATCACGGCATGACCAACGCGACCCTGATGCCCTACGTCCTGAAATTCAATCGCCCGGCCATCGAAGAACGCATCACGCGCCTGGCGGCCTACTTGCACCTGCCCTCCCCGGGCTTCGACAGTTTCATGGCCTTCGTCCTCAAATTGCGCAAGGACGTCGCCGTGCCGCACACGCTGTTCGAGCTGGGCGTGGACGACAAACAAGCCGACCTGATTGCGGACATGGCGGTTGTCGACCCCTCGGCGGGTGGCAATCCGTTGCCGTTGACCAAGGCTGGCGTGGCGGAAATTTTCGACGCGGCTTTCCACGGCCGGCTCTAGAGCAGTCGACGGTCCATGGTCGAAACAGCAAGCATGGACGTGTTTTACCGGTGGCAAACGGAGCAGTACGACAAGGGGTTGAAGGCCAGCCCATCCGGAGATCCGGATGGATGCGTATCAAAACCTGAAGGGGCACACAACAATGAACCCAGCAAGCCAGCCCGGCACCGACGCGCCGCATGACGATGACGTCAAGGTGCTGCACAGCATGGGCTATGCCCAGCAGCTCTCGCGACGAATGGGCGTTTTCTCCAACTTTGCGATTTCCTTTTCGATCATCTGCATCCTTTCCGGTGGCATCAACTCACTGGCCCAGGGCACTTCGGGTGCAGGCGGTGCCGCGATCGGCATCGGCTGGCCGATCGGTTGCCTGATTTCTGGGGTGTTCGCCCTGGCCATGGCGCAGATTTCGTCGGCCTATCCCACCGCTGGCGGTCTGTATCACTGGGGCTCGATTCTCGGCAACCGCTTCACTGGTTGGCTCACGGCCTGGTTCAACCTGCTGGGGCTGGTGACAGTGCTCGGTGCGATCAACGTCGGCACCTATTACTTTTTCTTCGGCGCTTTCGGTCCGGCACTGGGCATGGAGGACACCACCACGACCCGGGTGATTTTCCTGGCCATCCTCACCGGGCTCCAGGCCTTGTGTAATCACCTGGGCATCGGCCTGACCGCCAAACTCACCGACTTCTCCGGCTACCTGATTTTCGCCACCGCACTGGCGCTGACCGTCGTCTGTCTGATCTCGGCACCCAGTTATGAGTTCTCGCGGCTGGTGACCTTCGGCAACTATTCCGGCGAAGCTGGCGGCAGCGTCTGGCCACAGGTGTCCAACGGCTGGATCTTCATGCTTGGCCTGCTGCTGCCGATCTACACCATCACCGGCTACGACGCCTCCGCGCACACCTCCGAAGAAACCCGCAACGCGGCGATGTCGGTACCCCGGGGTATGGTGATGTCGGTGATCTGGTCGTTGCTGTTCGGCTGGGTGATGCTCAGTGCCTTCGTGCTGATGCTGCCGAGCATGGACGAGGCGGCCACCCATGGCTGGAGTGTATTTTTCTGGGCCATGGATACGCAGGTGAACCCGACGCTCAAACTCGCGCTTTACGTGGCGATCTTCATCTCGCAAGTGCTCTGCGGACTGGCCACGGTGACTTCGGTGTCCCGCATGATCTTCGCATTCTCCCGCGATGGCGGCCTGCCGTGCTCCAAGGCACTGGCCTCGGTTTCGCCGACCTTTCGCAGCCCGGTGGCGGCCATCTGGACCGGTGCCACGCTAGCGGTGCTGTTCGTCTGGGGATCGTCGGTGATCTCGATCGGCGAGACGCCGGTCTACACCATCGTGGTCTCCTGCACGGTGATCTTCCTGTTCTTCTCCTTCGTCATTCCCATCGTGCTGGGCCTGTTTGCCTACGGCACCTCGAAGTGGCCGACCATGGGCCCATGGAACATGGGACGCTTCTGGTACACGGTGTTCGCCCTGCTCTCGGTACTGTCGATGGTGATCATCTTCATCATCGGCATCCAGCCGCCGAACGATTGGGCGCTGTACATCACCATCGGTTTCCTGGTGCTGACGGCCATCGTCTGGTTCGGTTTTGAAGCGCGACGCTTCCAGGGGCCGCCGGTGGGCGACATGATCGTCAAGCGTCAGGCTGCCATTGCGGCGGCTGAAGCGGCCTTGAACAAACCCGGAAATTGACCCGGACAACCTTGAAGGTCGATCACTGAGCCTGTGCGACACGGCTCAGTGATCGACGTCCTCCGAGTCAGCCCAATCCACCGGATGCAACGTGAGGTAGCTGCTGACCGCCGCGCCCAGTGTCGGAAAAAAAGCGCCCTCGCCCAATCGCGTGAACAGCCCGAATCGCTTCAGCTTGTCCTTGACCGGGTCTTTCATCTCGGCCAGGCACAATTCGATACCCGCCGCCTGCAAGGTTTCATCCAGCTCGGCCAACATGTCGGCAGATGTCACGTCCACACTGGTGATGGGTTCTGCCGCAACCACCAGCCAGCGCACGGGCGTTGGTGATGCCGCCACGGCGTCCAGCACGCGGTCATGGAACAGTTCGGCGTTGGCAAAAAACAGCGAAGCATCCCAGCGAAACAGAACCAGGCCCGGGATAAGACGCGCATCGGGATAACGCTGGATGTCATGGTAGCCCTGCACACCCGCGGCACGCCCCAAGACCGCCGAGTAAGGCCGCCAGCCATCCCAGAGGAATTCGATGACCGCAATCAGGATGGCCAGGCCGATACCCTCGATCGCGCCAAACACGGCCACCCCGACGGTGCAGACAATCGACAGCCAGAACTCCCAGCGCTGAATGCGATAAATGCGTCGTAGGTCACTGATCTCAATCAGGCCGATGGCGGAGGCGATCACCACCGCCGCCAGGGCGCTGTTGGGCAGGTCCTGCAGCAAGTCCGGCGCCACCAACAACAGCAAGGCGACGGCAATCGCGCCGACGATGCCGGTCAATTGGGTTTTGGCGCCTGCCGCCTCGGCCACGGGGGTGCGTGATGAGCTGCTGCTGATGGGAAACCCCTGAAAAAAACCGGCCGCGAGGTTTGCTACGCCGAGCCCGACCATTTCCTGGTTCGGGTCGACATAAGTGCGGGTTCGCGCGGCATAGACACGCGACAGCACGCTGGTGTCGGCAAACGACACCAGTGCGACGGCACAACCGCCGATGACTACCGGAACGATATCGGCCGTGGTGATCCAGGGAATGTCGAGCGCAGGCAAACCTTGAGGCAGCGAGCCAAGCACCTTCACCCCGGCGCGCGCCGCCAGATCCAGCAGCCCCACGGCGACCGTCGCACCCGCCACGGCGATCAGGATGCCCGGTATGCGTTTGTGGGGTTTGAGCAACAGAATCACGACCAACGTGGCGGCGCCGACCATGAACGCCGTCCAGTTGGTTTTGCCTTCCATCACCGCCGTGGCGATGGCCCACAGGTTTCTCAGCGGCCCCTCGGACTCGATGGAAAAACCGAAGAATTTCGGCAACTGGCTGATCAATACCGTCAGCGCAATGCCGTTCATATAGCCATAGCGGATCGGTTTTGACAGCAGTTCGGTGATAAAGCCCAGCCGCGCAATGCCGGCCAAAATGCACACCGCTCCCGAGACAATCGCCATCATGCCCGCGAGGGCGACGGCGCGTTGCGGATCGCCACCCGAGAGTGGCAGGACGACTGCGAGAATCACCGCTGCCAGCGAGGAATCCGGCCCCAACACCAGAATCCGGCTGGGCCCGAATAACGCATAGGCGAGTAGCGGCACGATGGTCGCGTAGAGGCCATAGATGCCGGGCACACCCGATGCCACCGCATAGGCAATACCGACCGGCACCAGCATGGTGGTCAGCACCAGCCCGGCCACGAGGTCGTGTCGCAACCAGGCGATCTGGTACTCGCGCAGCGTGCGCAGCCCCGGCAGCCAGCGGCTCCAGCGCTTGCGATCCTCGCCGCTATCGCGACGTGCAATCCGCCCCGGCTCCGGGACGGGAGGCGAAGCATCCGACTGGCTCATAGGACCATGACCCTTTGCTGTGCAGGGCAGCTGCGCGTGAGCGTGCCGTCAGAATTTTTCCGGAATGCGCCTGAGCGGATAATCCGGCTCGCGATAGCCGCCGGGCTTCTGCCGCTTGGGCAGCACTACCTTTTCACGCGGCACATCTTTGTACGGAATGCGGCTGAGCAAATCGGAAATGATGTTGAGACGGGCCCGTCGTTTATCGTTGGAGTTGGCCACCAGCCACGGTCCGTGATCGGTGTCGGTCGCCTCGAACATGTCGTCGCGGGCGCGGGAATAGTCGTACCAGCGGCTGTATGACTTGAGGTCCATGGGCGTCAGCTTCCAGATTTTGCGTCCATCCTTGATCCGCGCCTCCAGTCGACGAGTCTGCTCATCAGGGCTGACTTCCAGCCAGTACTTGAGCAGGATCACGCCCGAGTCAACGATTGCGCGCTCCACATGGGGCACAGACTTGAGGAACGTGACCACCTGCTCTTTGCTGCAGAACCCCATCACGCGCTCGACACCGGCGCGGTTGTACCAACTGCGGTCGAAGATCACCACTTCGCCGGCGGCAGGCAAGTGCGGCAGGTAACGCTGCACGTACATCTGGCTCTTCTCGCGTTCAGTCGGTGCTGGCAACGCCACTACCCGAAACACACGCGGGCTGACGCGTTCGGTGATCGCCTTGATCGTCCCGCCCTTGCCGGCGCCATCGCGACCCTCGAAGACGATACAGATCTTGATGCCTTCCTTTTTCACCCACTCCTGCAACTTGACCAGCTCGACGTGCAGTCGGCGCAACTGTTCAAGGTAGTCTTTGTTCGACAGCTTCAAGCTGCCAGCGGGATTAACTTTGGAGGCGCTCTTTTTATCCTTTGCCATGGCCCATTCCTCACCGATTGGCACCGACGATTAACTGGATGAGTCTAGTCCATCCTTACCCGCCAAGAGCGATGATCGCGGTGATCAATACCGCACCGGTCACCGCCAGCGCGACCCCGCCTTGCCACGGTTTTCCGCCGGCGTAGCGCGCCAATATCCAGCCGGAAATGAACAACACCCCAAGCCCGACCAGGTTCGACAGACGCACGGCCAACCCTGTGTCGTCGAGCAACAGGAATGGCACCACGAGCGGGAATGTCGAGAGCACGACCAACAGGAAAACCCCGAGCGCGCCGATGAAATCGTCCCAACCCAGGCGCGGCTGTACCGAAGTGCCGGCAAACGCGACCAGGCGTCGACGCAGCGCCTCCAGTTCCTCGGCACCGGCGGCTGCCGAGAGGCGCGGCGGCAGTGCCTCGGCAATCAGCGCCTGCCCCGCCGCGTCCGTCCCGCTGCGCAAACTGGCCAGCAATGAGCGATTGCGCGTGCGCTCGATCAGGGTTCGCAACAAATACATCACCGCATCGGCGAGCCCCCAGGCGAGGTTGCAGCCGAGCGCGGCGTACATCATCGTGCGTTCCGCTTCCTGACCTCCCGTGGCGACGCTGATGGTGCCGGTGAACGTCATCGCCATGAGCAGACCGAAGATCACTTCCGTCACCCGATCGACAGGATCGAGCACACGTGCGCGCTTTTGCAGTTCAGTGCCTTGCATGCGTCCCACCTCGCGGTTCCGTACTCGCGTGATACCCGGTTTTTTCAGCTGCACTTCATTGTAGATTCAAAAAAACCCGACGCTGGTGTGGTGGGCTGCGAGTTAATCAGCAGGCGATTGGAAGAGCCCCTATAATCGCGCCAATTCGTCTACCCTCACAGAGCGCCGGGCAGCATTGAGCTTGCACGCGCGCATCGACAATCTTGCGCAAACGAAACGGAGAACTTCCATGCTCAAGCGTACCCTGGCACTCGCCATCGGCTTGACCCTGTCCGCCTGCACCTTGCTCGCACAGGCCGCCGACACCCTGAAAGTCAGCGCCATTCCCGATGAGGCGCCGACCGAACTGCTGCGCAAGTTCAAGCCGCTGGGCGCCTACCTTGAGCAGCAATTGGGCATGAAGGTCGAGTTCGTGCCGGTGAGCGACTACCCGGCCGTGGTCGAGGCGCTGGCCACCGACCGCATTGATATGGCCTGGCTCGGCGGTTTCACTTTCGTGCAGGCACGCCTTAAAACCGGCAATGCGATTCCGCTGGTACAGCGTGAGCAGGATGCGCAGTTCACCAGCAAATTCATCACCGCCGACCCGAACGTCAAATCCCTCGCCGACCTCAAGGGCAAGACCTTTGCCTTCGGTTCTGTGTCCTCGACGTCGGGCAGCCTGATGCCGCGTTATTTCATGCTCAAGGACGGCATCAAGCCGGAAACCTGGTTCAGCCGCGTCGGTTACTCCGGCGCCCACGACGCCACCGTCGCCTGGGTCCAAGCCGGCAAGGTCGATGCCGGTGTACTGAACGCCAGCGTCTGGGAAAAACTGGTCGCCGCCGGCAAGGTCGATACCAATAAGGTCAAGGTGTTCGCCACCACCCCGGCCTACTTCGACTACAACTGGACCGTGCGTGGAACGCTCGACCCGGCGCTGGCCAACAAGATCAAGGCCGCCTTCCTCGCGCTCGATCCGGCGAAGCCTTCGGACAAGGAGATTCTGGATCTGCAAGCCGCCAGCCGCTTCATCGAAACCAAGCCTGAAAACTACAAGGGCATCGAGGAAGCCGCGCGCGCTGCCGACCTGCTCAAATGACATTGCAACTGAACCGGGTCAGCATCACTCACGCCAATGGCGTGCACGCGTTGCGTGATGTTGACCTGCACATAGCTGCTGGCGAACGGGTCGCCATCATCGGTCCGTCCGGTGCGGGCAAGTCGAGTTTGCTCAATGTGCTGGTCACTGCGTTGCGCCCGAGCAGCGGCGACCTGCAATTGCTCGGCGAAAAAGCCTGGCAGCTGTCTGCCCGCCAGCGTCAACGCCTGCGCGCGCGGATCGGTCTGGTGCATCAGTCGCCGCCGCTGCCGCCACGCCAGCGTGTGATCACGGCGGTGCTGGCCGGCAAGCTTGGCCAGTGGAGTCTGGGCCGGAGCCTGCTGAACCTGCTGCATCCGGTGGACATTCCCGGTGCGCGGGCGGCACTGGCCCGGCTGGATCTGGGCGATAAATTGTTCGCGCAATGCCAGCAACTGTCTGGCGGTCAGCTTCAGCGCGTTGGCGTGGCCCGCGTGCTGTATCAGGCACCCGAGGTGTTGCTGGCCGATGAACCGGTGTCAGCGATGGACCCGGTGCTGGCCGAGCACACGCTGGCGGTCCTGAGCCGTCATGCCCAGGAACATAACGTCACGCTGGTGGCCAGCCTGCATGCGGTGGACCTGGCGCTGGTGCATTTTCCGCGCATCATCGGCCTGCGTGACGGGCAGATCCTGTTCGACCTGCCGGCCGGCGAAGTCGACCGCGAACTGCTCGACAAGCTCTACGCCAACGAGCAATTGCAGTCTCCACCCGTGCCTTCGCCGCCCTTGGTTGTGCAGATCCCCCGATGCTGACGCGCGACTCCCGAGACCCGGCCACCCGTCCGCGTCTGCTGCTCAGCTTGTTGGCCATTGCCCTGTTGTGGCCAGGCATCCACTTCAGTGAACTGGACCTTGGCGTGCTGCTGGCGAGCGACAGTCAAAGCGAAATCGGCCGTTTCGTGGCGACCTTCTGGCCGCCCGCCTATGGCGAAGAATTCCTCCCGCTGCTGTGGCAAGCCACCTTGCAAACCCTGGCCATCGCCACTGCGGGCATGACCCTGGCGCTGTTGTTGGCAGTGCCCGCCAGTTTGCTGGCCAGTCGTGCGCTGTCGCTGTCTGCCGCTTCCCGTGCCGGTCGCCCCGGCTACTGGGGCCGACTATTGCGCTGGCCGGTGCGCGGCTTATTGATATTCCTGCGCAGCGTGCCGGAAATCGTCTGGGCCCTGCTGTTCGTGCGCGCCGTGGGCCTCGGTCCGACGGCCGGGGTACTGGCGATTGCCATTACCTACAGCGGCATGCTCGGCAAGGTTTACGCAGAGATTTTCGAGTCGGTCGACCAACGTCCGGCCCACGCGCTGATGCAAGCCGGTAGCGGTCGGCTCGCGGCGTTTTGCTATGGAATCCTGCCCAATGTCGCAGCCGAATTGCTGTCGTACACGGTGTATCGCTGGGAATGCGCGATCCGCGCTTCGGTGGTGATGGGCTTTGTCGGCGCGGGCGGACTGGGCCAGCAAATGGATCTGTCGCTGCGCATGTTTGCCGGCGGCGAAGTGGCCAGTCTGTTGCTGACGTTCCTGGTGCTGGTGCTGTTCGCCGATCAACTCAGTCGCCTGCTGCGCTGGAGGCTGGCATGAATCGCCTGATCAATCTGGCGCTGCTGCTGTGCATCGGCGCTGCGGTGGTCGCGTCGTTCAGCTATCTGGGCATCGACCTCGGCGCACTGGGCGATAGCAATAACCTGAAGCAGATGGGCGCTTATGCGCAGCGCTTTCTCAGCCCGGACCTGAGCGCGGGCCATTTGCAGGCCATCGCCCATGGTGCGGTGGAGACCATTGCCATGTCTGCCCTGGGCACCCTGCTCGCAGCGGTGTTCGGTCTGATATTGGCGCTGCCGGCGGCGGGTCGATTCGGCTGGCCGTTCAAAAGTGCCTCGCGCCTGATACTCAATGCCCTGCGCGCGATTCCGGAACTGGTGTGGGCGGCGCTGATGGTGCTGGCCGCCGGGCTCGGCCCGAATGCCGGCACCCTGGCGTTGGCCCTGCACACCACCGGCGTGCTCGGCCGACTGTTCGCCGAAGCACTGGAAAACACCCCGCCCGAACCTGCCGAAGCCATCCGCCTGCAAGGCGGCAATGCCGTGTGGGCGTTCTGTTACGGCACCCTGCCCAACCTGCTACCACAACTGCTGGCCTACATTCTGTACCGCTGGGAAAACAATATCCGCATGGCCAGCGTGCTCGGTTTCGTCGGTGCCGGCGGTTTGGGGCAGATGCTGTATGTCAGCCTCAGCCTGTTCCAGGAAGCCCAAGCCAGTACGGTGATCCTGGCCATGCTGGTGCTGGTGTTCGCCGTCGATTCGCTGAGCAGCTGGAGCCGTCAACGCTGGGTCAAGGCCTGACCATCAGGCTTCGCTGATCTGGTTGACGCTGGTGATCTGCCGGTTCCAGATCATCTCGTAATGGGCGGTCTGGATAATCGACAGCACAGGTTTTGGGGTCATCAATGCCCAGCAATGACTGCCCTGCCGGCGCACGGAGTGATAGCGCAGACCGGGGCACCGCGCTTTTCTGATGGCCGTGCCGAAACGATGGGAATCGGCGTAATCGTCGGGGTCGTAGATCGGATCGGTGATGGCAATGGTCGTCGCATCTTTCATCGCCTTATCCACGAAAGAACAGGACAGCCCACGGAAGACAAAGCGCTCATAGTTGAGGTTGTGCACCTTCGACCAATACAGCGTTTGATGATGCTGCACCTCGGCCAACGCCGTTTCCAGGGTGTCGGCCAGGTACAACACGCCAAAACTGCCATCGCTGAAGCGCGAGCCCGCCGGATTGACGTGGGTGAACGGCGCGGTCGCGTAAGAGCAACCGGGAATGCCGAACGGGATCTCGCTGCGGGCGATCAATTCAAGATGCCCTAGTTCGTTCTTCAAGCGCGGATTGGTCAGCGCCTGGATCTCGTACAACACCTCGAACTCGTCCGCATCGGCCACGTCATCAAACATCGCGATCGGCGGAAACTTGGAATTGACCAAGCGGTAAGCCTGCAACGGCTCACCGGCAAACACCGGCAGCTGATTGACCTTCACCATTGCGCGCCCCGCAGCGCATCGATCCGCCGAAACGTCTCATACAAAGCGATCATGTCACCCTGAGACATGATCTCCAGCGGAGTCCGTCCATTGAAAAACTCGTTGTCGTTGGCCATCGACGGGAAGCCGTAGACGTTTTCCGGGTTATCGAAAATCAGGCGCAACGTGGCATGGATGTTCAGCACGAAGCTGATGCGCTGCATCTGATCGGCATCCAGCGCCACCGCCCACTCGGGATCGCGTTGGCGGGCGCGGGTGTAGGTGCTGCGGGAAATGCGCAGGATGCGACAGGCCTGCTCGCTGGACGCCGCCCATTTCTCAAGGATGCCGACGGCTGCGCGCAGGCCGGTGACGCACTGGTTCTTGGTGAATGTTTGCGCCTGTAGGGCGAGTGACATGTCCTTTACCCCGTTATGAATCTATAGATTCAAACATAGCCATGGTGAATCTATAGATCAAGTTGACTGCGACCAGTGGCGCAGGCCCGTTTCCTGACTACATGCCATGCTGATTACGGGTGATTTCGTCGCCCTCACTCAGCAGAGGTCATGAAGATGAAGCTCATGTTTGCGGTCGTCTTCAGCCTCCTGTTTTACGTATCCATCCCGGCAAATACAGCGTCCGCCGACGACAGCATCCGCCCCTTCAAGATCGCGGTGGCGCAACAGGATCTGCTCGACCTGCGCCAACGCATCTCGGCCACCCGCTGGCCCGACAAGGAAACCGTCGGCGACACCTCCCAAGGCGCGCAACTGGCACAGATGCAGGCGTTGATGCGCTACTGGGCCACGGACTACGACTGGCGCAAGGCCGAGACGCAGCTCAACGCATGGCCGCAGTTCGTGACGACCATTGACGGCGTCGACATCCATTTCATCTGGGTGCGCTCCCCTGCTCCCAAAGCCCTGCCGATGATCATGACCCACGGCTGGCCGGGTTCGGTGTTCGAGTTCGTTCAGGTCATCGGCCCACTGTCCGATCCGGTCGCCCATGGCGGCAAGGCTGAAGATGCCTTCGACCTGGTGATTCCGTCCATTCCCGGCTACGGCTTTTCCGGCAAACCGAGTGGCACCGGTTGGGATCCGGATCGCGTTGCGCAGGTCTGGGCGCAGTTGATGCAGCGTCTCGGCTACCAGCAATACGTCGCGCAAGGAGGCGACTGGGGCGGCCCCATCACCGGCGCGATGGCGCGGCAAGCGCCGCCGGGGTTGCGCGGCATTCATCTCAATTTGCCGGCGACGATCCCGCCCGAAGCAGGCGCCGCGCTGGCCGTCGCAGGCCCCGCACCGGCGGATTTCACCCCGCAGGAACGCGCGACTTACGATGCCGTTGCCAAACTGATCAAGCAGGGAAACCTGGCCTACAGCGCGATGATGGCTGCCCGACCACAAACGATTGGCTACGGCGTGACGGATTCCCCGGTCGCCCTCGCCGCGTTCCTGTTGGTGCATCCGGGTTTTTCCCTATGGACCTACGGCGCAGACCCGCAACAGTTGCCGACCCGCGATCAAGTGCTGGACGACATCACCCTGTACTGGCTGACCAACAGCGGCGCTTCGTCCGGCCGCTTGTACTGGGAAAACAAAGGGCGTAGCCCGCTGTCATCCACTGCCCAGAAGACCAGCGAGATCTCACTGCCGGTGGCGATTACCGTATTTCCACAAGACGTCTACTGCCCGCCGGAGAGCTGGGCCCGGCGCGCCTACCGCAATCTGGTCTACTTCCGCCAAGCAGAGATAGGTGGCCATTTTGCAGCCTGGGAACAGCCGCAACTGTTCACCGAAGAATTGCGCACGGCGTTTCGTTCGATGCGTTGAAGGCTTACTCGGACACCGCGACTTGATTACGCCCGCGGGCCTTGGCGCGATACAGCGCCTTGTCGGCGTTGCTCATCAAACTGTGCAAATCCTTTTCACTGGATTCCATGGACGCCACCCCGATGCTGGCGGTTATGCAGTGCACAGGCCCGGTCATCAGGCCGGAAATGGAGTGGACGAGTTCTTCGGCGATGTTTTGCGCGGCTTCAAGCGAGGTGTCCGGCAGCAACACGGCAAACTCCTCGCCACCCAGTCGACCGTAGACGTCGGTTTCGCGAAATGACCGGCAGATGACCACGCCCATCTGACGCAGCACTTGATCACCGACCTGATGCCCGTAGGTGTCGTTGATGTGTTTGAAATGATCCATGTCCAGCATCACCGCACACAGCGGCAATTGATAGTTCTGGCAATGGTTGTAGAGGCGCTGGGCTTGCTCGAAAAACGCCCGGCGATTCTTCAGGCCGGTCAGTTCGTCAGTCTGTGCGGCGCGTGTGGAAATGCTGTGGGCCAGTTCCATTTCACGGGTCAGGCGGAAGGCCGTTTCCAGCGCATCGGAGAGTTTGCGGGTGGCGCTGCACACGAATGAGGCGAACACCAGAACGGCCATGGCCATGCCGACTTGCAGGGTCGACGACTGGAACAACAGCCAGAAGGTACAGGGCAACAACACCAGCGCGATGGACACCACGGTCATGTAGCGATAAGCCGAATAGCACGACACCGCGCTCACGGACATGCCTACGGTAAACAGCATCACCAGCGCCTGGGCCAGCAGATCGTCGGCCGGCATGACCGCCAGCGCGCCACCACCCCAAATGGCGGCGGACAGCACCAGCGTGCCGAAATAGATGCGTTCCCAGCGTTGCGGTGTGCGCGCCTCGTCCGGGCTGTGGAAATAGGCCACGAACATCAGGATGCGCAACAACGTCGAGCCCGTCAGCAGGGCGACCCACCAGGCAATGACAACATGGTCAAAACGCTCCCAGCACAGCCAGCACAGCATGACCAACGCCAGGAAACTGCCAAAAACCGCAGAAACCGATTGCCGAAACAGTTGATGCAACCGGTCGGTGCGCACCTGCTGGGCGATGAAGCTTTCCTGCTCGAGCCGAAATCCGGGGCCATCCATTGAGTTCGCCTGATAATGCTGAGGTGAATGGAGGTATTGTGGCACATTGCTCATGGCCACGTGCTCCGCTGAGAGATTGCGCCTATCAGCAACTAATACTCCGACTATTAGCTGACTTCCCAATAGGGGTCTAGCCTTATCTAGCGCCGGCGCTTTCTGGCCGGTTCAGACCTGATGAGGAGATAAGAATGAGTCAGAAACTGACAGGGCGTACCGTGAGTCCCTGTGTTGGCAATTCCCTTGCCACTCTCGAGAATACCCACGCGACCACAACGATCAATTGATCGACCTGCCGGTCCCGCAGCCTGTGTCATGGATCTCACTCACCGTTGTCCCGAGCCCGTACCGGGCCGAACCGCTGAATGAACTCGACCAAAGGTAGCTCACACATGGCAACTGAATCGAAATGCCCGTTCCACCAGGCCGCCGGTGGTGGCACAACAAACCGCGACTGGTGGCCAAACCAGCTTAATCTGAAAATCCTGCACCAGCACTCGTCCCTGTCCGACCCCATGGACGAGGGCTTCAACTATGCCGAAGCGTTCAAGGCCCTGGATTTTGCAGCGGTCAAACGCGACCTGACGGCACTGATGACCGACTCCCAAGACTGGTGGCCCGCCGACTTCGGCCACTATGGCCCGCTCTTCGTGCGCATGGCCTGGCACGCCGCCGGCACCTACCGTACCGGTGACGGTCGAGGTGGCGCAGGTTCCGGGCAGCAACGCTTCGCTCCGCTCAACAGTTGGCCGGACAACGTCAGCCTCGACAAGGCTCGGCGGCTGCTGTGGCCGATCAAGCAAAAATACGGCCGCAACATTTCCTGGGCCGACCTGATCGTGCTCACCGGTAACGTCGCGCTGGAGTCCATGGGCTTCAAGACCTTTGGCTACTCCGGTGGTCGTCCGGACGTCTGGGAACCGGACGAGGACGTGTACTGGGGCTCGGAAAGCAAATGGCTCGCCGGTGACACCCGCTACGGCAAAAACGATGAACCGATGCAGAAACCTGGCGAAGGTCCGCTCGTTGCCGAGCCTGGGGAAAACGAAGACACCCGCGTCGAGCCTGGCCGCAATCTGGAAAACCCGCTGGCCGCCGTGCAAATGGGCCTGATCTATGTGAACCCGGAAGGCCCGGAAGCCAATCCGGACCCGGTCGCTGCCGGCCTGGACATTCGCGAAACCTTCGGCCGCATGGCCATGAACGACGAAGAAACCGTGGCACTGATCGCCGGTGGTCACGCCTTCGGCAAGACCCACGGCGCAGGCCCTGCGGACAATGTCGGGGCCGAGCCCGAAGCGGCCGGTCTTGAAGAACAGGGTCTTGGCTGGAGAAACAAATTCGGCACCGGTAAAGGCGCCGACACCATCACCAGCGGCCTGGAAGTCACCTGGACCACGACGCCGACCAAATGGAGCAACAACTTCCTGGAGAACGTGTTCGGTTTCGAGTGGGAGCTGACCAAGAGCCCGGCGGGCGCCCACCAATGGAAGCCAAAAAACGGTGCCGGCGCAGGTATCATCCCCGATGCCCACGATCCGTCGAAACGTCGTGATCCAACCATGCTGACCACCGACCTGGCGTTGCGCTTCGACCCGATCTACGAGCCGATTTCGCGGCGCTTCCTGGAAAACCCGGAGCAACTGGCCGACGCCTTTGCGCGCGCCTGGTACAAGCTGATCCACCGTGACATGGGCCCGCTCTCGCGCTACCTCGGCCCGGAAATGCCCAACGAAGTGCTGCTGTGGCAAGACCCTATTCCAGCGGTCGATCATGCGCTGATCAACGACAGTGATGTCGCCGCGCTGAAAAGCAAATTGCTGGCTTCCGGCCTGTCGGTTTCGCAGCTTGTTTCCACAGCGTGGGCGGCGGCTTCGACTTTCCGTGGTTCCGACAAACGCGGCGGTGCAAACGGTGGTCGTCTGCGTCTGGCCCCACAGAAATTCTGGCAATCCAACCAGCCAGAGCAACTGGGCAACGTGCTGACCAAACTCGAAGGCATTCAGAAGGAGTTCAATGCCGGCGGCAAGAAAGTCTCGCTGGCCGACCTGATCGTGCTGGCCGGTTGTGCCGGTGTCGAACAGGCCGCGAAGAACGCCGGGCAAACCGTCACGGTGCCTTTCACGCCAGGGCGGATGGACGCCAGTCAGGAACAAACGGACGTCGAATCTTTCGGTTTCCTTGAACCCATCGCTGACGGCTTCCGCAACTACCTCAAGGGCCGCTATACCGTTCCGGCCGAAAGGTTGTTGATCGACAAGGCGCAGCTGCTGACGCTCACCGCACCGGAAATGACCGCGCTCATCGGTGGTCTGCGCGTGCTCAACACCAACGTCGGCAAAACCGCCCACGGCGTCTTCACCAGCCGGCCGGAAGCGCTGACCAACGACTTCTTCACCAACCTGCTGGACATGGGCGTCGAATGGAAACCCGTGTCCGAGGCCAATGAAGAATTCACCGGTCGCGACCGCAAAACCGGCCAGCAGAAGTGGACCGCGACGCGCGTCGACCTGGTCTTCGGCTCCAACTCGCAGCTGCGGGCATTGGCGGAAGTCTATGCAAGCGCCGGCGGGCAGGAGAAGTTGGTGAAGGACTTCGTGGCGGCGTGGACCAAGGTCATGAACCTGGACCGTTTTGACCTGAAGTGAGATAGCGACGTGTAGGTTGGCCACTTCGGCGATGAACGCGCCGGAGTGGCCATTTTTTTGGACACGGGCAACGCAATGTTGCCCTTGCCGCTTCGATTGTCGCTCATTTACAATTGCTAATAATTCTCACTAGCAAAAATTATGATGCGATGAGCAACTTTCTGTCCGCCACTGACCAGCAGCATGTGCAATGCGTCGAAGCCCTGTATGTCGGCCACCAAGGCTGGTTGTACGCCTGGTTGCAGCGAAAACTGGGTAATCGGGTGGATGCGGCGGATCTGCTGCACGACACTTTCACGCGCATTCTGGCGGCCAAACCGCTCCCGAACATTGCCGAGCCACGGGCCTATCTGACCTGTGTCGCCAAAGGCATCCTGGTGAACTGGTATCAGCGTCAGGCGCTGGAACGCGCCTATCTATCGGCTCTGGCGCAAATGCCGGAGTCCCTGGCGCCCTCCCCTGAGTTGCGTTTTCTGATTCTGGAAACCCTGCACGAGGTCGACGCCCTGCTCGATACCCTGCCGCCACTGGTCAAGCGTGCGTTCCTGCTGTCGCAGATCGGCGCGATGAAATACCAGGACATCGCCGAGCAACTCGACATCTCGCTCATTACCGTCAAACGCTACATGAAACAGGCCTTTTTGCAGTGCCTGACGTTGATGCCCGAATGAGCCGCCCTTCAATGGTCAGCCCGGCCGTGCTGGACGAGGCCGCCGAGTGGCTGATGCGCCTGACTGAAGGCTCACTCAGCGAACAAGAACGCGCGCAATGGCAAGCCTGGCGAGCCAGCAGCGCCGAATGTGAATACGCCTGGCAGCGGGCCGAAAGTTTGCTGGGCAAACTCGGCGGCCTCCCCCCGGAATTGGCGATGCCGACGCTGGATCGCCCGGCCAACCCACAACGCCGGGCTATGCTCGCCCGTCTGGCAGCGTTGTTGGCAATCGCGCCGGCCACCTGGCTCGGCTGGCAAGTGAACCAGCGTCAGGGCTGGACCGCCGACTATCACTCGCCGATTGGCGAACGCCGTCAACTGACGCTCGCCGATGGCAGTCAACTGACCCTCAACACCGACACTGCCATCGATGTGATGTTCGATCAGACGCAGCGCCTGATCCGGGTGCGCAAAGGCGAAATCCTGGTGCAGACCGCGCCGGACATTCAGGTGCCTTCCCGACCGTTCCGGGTGTCGACCGAGCAAGGCATCATGCAGGCGTTGGGCACGCGTTTCAGCGTTCGTGAAGACGCCGACACCACGCGCTTGGCGGTGCTCGACGGCCGTGTGCAAATCGAGCTTTACCATCGGCAGCAGGCCACGCCAGTGATCCTGATTGCCGGCCAACAAACCGAATTTTCAGCCTCCGCGATCGGGCCGGTGACCCACGCCGACAGCGCCTTGACTGCCTGGACCCAAGGCATGCTGGTGGCGGACGGTATGTCGCTTGGTGAATTTGCAAAGGAACTGGCGCGCTACCGCCATGGCCTCGTGCGCTGCGATCCAGCCGTTGCCCGAATCCGGATTTCCGGGGCTTTCCCACTGGACGACAGCCGTCGTGCGCTGAGCATGCTGGCCCTGACGTACCCGGTAAAAGTGACGACGCACTTCGGTGGGTATTGGGTGACCCTGTCACCGGCCTGACCTGCTCGAAAAAAATATTTGCAAAGAGGTGATACTTTTTTCGCGCTGGGCTGGCAAGGGAAGACACACCCCGTTTCTCTTGCCGACAGGATCACTTCTCACATGCCCGTTGAACGCGCCTTACGCCTCACGCCGCCCTTTCGCCATGCGATCTTCAGCTTGATGATCGGCGGTGCCTGCACCCAGGTGTGGGCAGCACAACCCTCATCCATTACCGATACACGCAGCTATCAGATTCCGGCAGGCCCGTTGGGGCAGACACTATCGCGCTTCGCCGCCGACAGCCGCATCGCCTTGTCATTTGATCCGGCCCTCACCGATGGCCTGCAAAGCCCCGGTTTGTCCGGCAGCTATTCGGCGCTTGACGCACTGACCCGGCTGTTGAACGGCACCGGCCTGGAAATGACCCAGCGCGCCGACGCCAGCTACACCCTCGTGCGCTCGGCCAACACTGGCGCCTTGCAACTCGGCGCTACCTCAATCACTAGCCAGCTATTGGGCGTCACCACCGAAGACACCCATTCCTACACCACCAACGAAGTCAGCATCGGCAAGGGCAACATCAAGCTCAAGGACATCCCGCAGTCGGTGTCGGTGGTCACGCGCCAGCGCATGGACGACCAGAACATGAACAGCCTGCAAGACGCCATGCGCCAGGTCACCGGGGTCACGATCAAGACCTACAACTCGGGTTCCAGCCTCAATGACGTCTATATGCGCGGCTTCCTCGTGGATCAGGTGCAGGTCGACGGCGTCTCGCAACCCACCGGCCAGGGCGACATGGCCACCGCGTTCGATCTGGCGATGTACGATCGGGTCGAAGTGTTGCGCGGTCCATCGGGCCTGTATCAAGGGGCCGGCGAACCCGGCGGTACGATCAACGTGGTGCGCAAGCGCGCCCTCAATACCTTCGCCCTCGGCGGCGAACTGGCCGCCGGTTCGTATGACCACTACCGCTCCTCGGTGGACGTCACCGGGCCGCTGAATGATGCGGGCACCGTGCGCGGGCGTTTCATCACCGCGTACGAGAACAACAAATCCTTTGTCGACTACGCCCAGAACGAGCGCCCGATGGTCTACGGTCGCCTGGAATTCGACCTCGATCCGTCCACCACCCTGTCGGTCGGCGGCGCTTACCAGCAAAACCATTCCACCCCGGCCTTCGGTTTGCCGGCCTACGCCAACGGCAAGTTGCTGGACGTGCCGCGCTCGACCTTCGTCGATGCCAAGTGGAACGAACTGAACGAAAAAGTCTGGGAAACCTTCGCCGAAGTCGACCACGCCCTCGACAACGGCGGCCAGTTCAAGACCACCCTGACCTACCGCGATGCCGAGACGCCCAAGCGTAACTTCACCTGGGCCGACGGCGCGGTCGACCCCGACACCGGCGACAGCTGGGCCGTGGCCTACAACTACTACACGCACATCAAAACCATCGGCGCCGACAGCTTCGTCACCACACCGTTCGAAGCCCTTGGTCGCAGCCATGAATTCACCGTGGGCTCCGAATACCAGCACCTAGACAAAGACTTCACCTACGGCGGCGGCGACTATTTCCCGATCAACGTCTTCGATCCGGGCAGCATCGACATCCCGAAACAGGATTACGTGAAGAACAACGGCAACTGGTCCAAGTCCGATCAGTACGGCCTCTATACCCGCGCCAAGCTCAACGTCACCGACTGGCTCGACGTGATCGGCGGCAGCCGCGTGACCTGGTACGAAAGCGACGCGAAAAACGCCAACGCCTTCTTCAACAACTTCGGCAGCGCCCACACCAGCATCAACCGCAAGGTCGTTCCGTACGGCGCGATCATCGGCAAGCTGACCCCGGAACTGTCGGCCTACGCCAGCTACACCGGCGTGTTCAAACCACAAAGCGAACTGGGTTCCGACAACACGCCCATCGGCCCGCGCGAAGGCGAGCAGTATGAAATCGGCCTCAAGCGCGAATTCTTCGACGGGCGCCTGAACGCCAGCGTCGCGGTGTTCCGCATCTACGATGAAAACCGCGCCGAATACGACAACGCCACCGCCGCCTACAAGGCACAGGGCAAGGCCCGCAGCCAGGGCTGGGAAACCGAGTTGAGCGGCAACCTGACCGACAACTGGAGCATCGTCACCGGCTACGCCTTCACCTCCACCGAGTACCTGAAGTCCGACGATGGCAATGAAGGCAAAACCTTCAGCACCATCACGCCCAAGCACAACTTCAACCTGTGGACCAAGTACGAATTCACCGACGGCCCGCTCAAGGACTTCAGCGTTGGTGGCGGCGTGCGCGTGGTCAGCGAGACTTACTACCAGCGTGAAGTCAAATTCGAACAGAGCGGCTACGGCATCGCCACGGCCCAGGTCGGTTACAAGATAAACGACAACCTGTCGACGACCCTGACCGCCAACAACCTGTTCGATCGCAAGTATTACGACCGCGTCGATGCATCGTGGGGCACCAATTTCTACGGCGACCCGCGCACGCTGACGCTGGCGCTGCGGGCGCAGTATTGATTGGGGTTTGAGCGGTTTCTACTCAGGCGGATCGATCTGATCCAGCACCCGGTTCGCCGTTGTACGGGGATGCTGGATCGGTGTCCGGCGGGTTTGGCGTAACTTTGAACATAGTGAAACTCCTGGCTGGAATGAAGGAGCCAACAAGCAGCGTCCGACAATGTTTAAAACCCGCTAAACGCTCCAGCTGTTGGAGCGAGCCTGCTCGCGAAAATCGCAACGTCACGCCAACCCTTCTGCCAGTAGCGCCTTTTGCACCGACGGCCGCTGAAGCACCCGGCTGTACCACGCCTGAAGGTTTTTCAGCCCGTCGAAATGAATGCCTGCTTTGTAGTAAGACGTCAGCCAATCCGCTTGGCCCCAACCCGTAAGGGCAAACAGATATGCATCGGCGACAGTGAAGGTGTCGCCGAGCAAAAAATGGCGGCCTTCGAGTTGTTTATCCACCCACGCATAGCGCGCTTCCAGTTTCGGTTTGGCCGTGTCCAGGTACTTGCCGGCCAGCCCCGCATAGAGCAGTGGAATAAACCCTTTGTGAATCTCCGACGTCAAAAAACTCAGCCACTCATGCAACCGATAGCGGTCCAGCGTGCCATTGGGCGGAGCCAATCCCGACTCGGGCTTCTGGTCAGCCAGGTACTGCACAATCGCAGGGCCTTCCCGAAAGCGGGTGCCATCGTCCAGTTCAAGAATTGGCACGTAACCCAGGGGATTCACATCGTAAAAATCAATGGTGCCGTCCACCGTGTGTGCGCGGTGATCGACCTTGAGCAACGCGACATCAAGCCCCAGTTCATTGATCACGATATGAGGGGAAAGGGAACAACTGCCAGGGATGTAGTAAAGCTTCACGCGCGATCTCCTAATGGGGTCTGCTGCATCACTTCCGTCCGGAAAGTGCTGAAGGACCATCTTAGGGACGTGGTATATAAATGGAAGAAGGCACTTTTTTATCATCTAGGTACATAAAATATACCTGCCATGCCCTGAGGAAAGTTTCATGAAAAAGAACGTGACGGGCTGTTCCGTGGAAGAAGCCATGCGTCTGCTCGGTGGTCGATGGCGTCTGCTGCTGGTGTCGTATCTCCTCGACGGCCCCAAGCGTTTCAACGAACTGCGCCGCGACGTCCCGGGCATCTCGCAACGAATGTTGACACTCGACCTGCGCGCACTTGAGGAAGTCGGTTTGGTGAAACGCACGGTTTACCCGACAGTTCCGGTCAAAGTGGAGTATGAGCTGACCGACGAAGGTGACCGATTGAGACCTGTCGTCAGCGTGATGCGGGACTTTGGGTTGTGGCTCAAGCAAAGCGGAAAGCTCCAGATGCCGCTGGAAGAAGTGAGTCAGGCTTGAGCAGTGTTGAACGTCATTTACAGCCCGGAAAAAAGTGCCACCGGTTGCGTCAGGCAACAATCGGCCAGAAGCAACCAGTGGACGGAGGGATAGCAAATGAGTAGCTATGCTTGATCTACTGCTGGAGCTGATTGAGCAGATCAGGCTTTCCGTCGATTATGTATCACCCCCTCAAGTGGTCATCCCACTGGGGATCAATTCAGAGTTATGCCCAAAGAGGAGTTCGCCATGACCGTAGTCGATCGCCTCAGGTATTTGCGCGTCGTACTGGTATTGGCTGGCCTCGCGTGCCTTGCTCTCTACCCACTTATGTTGTTCTGGCCGTCCGGCTGGGCCTGGCACGTCAGTCACTCGGACTACCCGATGATGATCGTTGGCATCTACGCCACACTTGGCGTGTTCTTGATCCTGGCCGCACGTGATCCATTAGCCAACCTGAGCCTAATCTGGTTCACCGTGTGGTCCAGCGCCGTACACGCAGCAATCATGGCCGTCCAGGCGGTCACCCAGCCGGGGCAAATGGGACACTGGGCAGGTGACGTGCCGGCGCTCTTCATCGTGGCGGTTGCCTTGGCGATCTTGACGCCCCGCTCGCAATTGGCCGTTCGGCCCCGGACACAAAATGGGGCCTAAGCGCAGGTTTGACTGTCACTACTGACCGGTTTGGGTCGATAGCGACCTGTCGGGATAACTTGATAGCCCGCCAGGCCCTACTACCGTGGATACAAGTTTGCTTTCCAACGCAGGAGCGCAACGTATGTCCAGAATCCTTTTTTTGATGGTCGCCAGCCTGGTCCTGTGCACCAGCCAAGCGATGGCGGACACCCTCAAGATCAGCGTGATCGGCGCCGGCAACGTCGGCGGAACGCTTGGCATGCTGTGGGTAAAGGCTGGGCATTCGGTGATGTTTTCTTCGCGCCACCCTGAGGAGCTGACGGATCTGGTCAAGACCGCCGGCCCCAACGCCCAGGCGGGCTCCGTCGCTGATGCCGCCGCATGGGGCGATGTGATCGTGTTGAGTGTTCCTTACGGCGCGATGCCGGTACTGTCCGAACAACTGAAGGGCAAGCTGGACGGCAAAGTGGTGTTCAGCACCAGCAACCCATTCAGCGGACGAGACGCAGACGTCGGGCGCAAAGCGCTGGATCTGGGAGTCGCCCTGGCAGACCAGCAATATCTGCCAGGGGTGCACCTGGCGCGAGCGTTCAACGCCATCGGCTATGCCGCCATGAAAGACCAGTCTGGCAAAGACAAGGCGATTCCCCTTTTCGCCGACGACGCCCAGGCCCGGGAAATGGGTGCCCGGTTGGTGCGCGACGCTGGATTTACTCCGGTGGTGTTCCCGCTGGCACGAGCCAATGAAGGCTTGCCGGGCGGCCCTCTCAGCGGCGTTTGGACCGAGGCTGAACTTAAGCGGAAGGTGGGCCTTTAGGGCAAATAGTGAGACTCAGACAGGTATGGGATATCTTGCCGACCTGTGCTGAAAAGATGGCTGCGGATGTCATTCATGCGTTGCCACACGTATCGCAATAGCTCGAAACCTTTACGATCGAGGCACGACTCTCAACGCGCTTTAGCGATGTCCATATTGGGTCCAGGCTGTGTGAAAACGCGCTAAATACCTCAAAAACTGAGAGTCGCGAGGGTTGCCTATGGAATCACGCGGGCGGAAGCGTGAATTGCCCTCGTCAACTACATAGGCATTCGTAATGCCGTTTGGGCAGCGTCAGCGGCCAAAACGGCTACTAACTGGCGAGACAAGCGGCTGGATTCACGCC